>JAAWIL010000199.1 GCA_022796315.1 Oscillibacter sp.
GATGGTGTCGATGGTGGAGATGCAGTTGAGCAGGGTGGTTTTTCCGCTCCCCGACGCACCCATGATGGCCAGGAACTCCCCGGCCTCCACATCGAAGCTCACCCGGTCCAGCGCCTTGGTGACATTGTTTTTGCTCCCGTAATATTTTTCAATGTTTTGTACCTGCAGCATATCGTTTGCCTCCTTTGCTTGCGGCTCTATGGTACACCAAAAGCGAAGGCCGTTGTATCGAAGTCCTATTGATTTACCTTACAGTTTTGTAAGGTTTTCCTTTGCGGGAAAAGTCAGCGTCACCGCCGTTCCCTCCCCCTCCCGGGAAGAAATATCCAGTCCCAGCTCCAGAAAACCGGCCAGCTTCCTGCACAGGTACAGCCCCATGCCGGTGGACCCGCCCCGGCTGCGCCCGTTGCTTCCGGAAAAGCCCCGCTCAAACACCCGGGGAAGCTCATGGGCGGGGATGCCGATGCCGTTGTCCGAGACGGTAAGCCGCACCTGTTTTCCAAGGGGCTGGGCCGAGATGGTGACGGCCGGGGTGTCTCCCCGGTAGCGGGCGGCGTTTTGCAGCAGCTGCCCCAGGATGAAGACGGCCCACTTTTCGTCGGTGTAGACGGGGCAGTCCAGGCCCTCCAGCTCCATCCGGACCCCGCTTTGAATCAGCAGGGAGCGGTGGTGCTCAATCGCCTGGGCGGCGATGGCTTCCAGGGGAACCTGCTTGAACAGGCAGTCCTGCTCCGGATTCTCCGCCCGGGCGTAGAACAGGGCGCGCTGGATGTGGGCCTCGATCTGCGCCAGCTCTGCGGTCAGCTTCCGGCGGGTCTCCCCGTCCAGATCCCGGCAGATGAGCCGGGCGGCGGTGATGGGCGTCTTGATCTCGTGGACCCAGCGTTCCACGTATTCCCGGTACTCCCGCTGCCGCGCCTGGGCGTCGGAAACCGCCCCGGTCATAGCCCGGCCCGCCCGGCGGGTCAGGGCAAAGAGACGGCGCTCATAAAGGCCTTTGGGCGGCGGAGCGCACTCCGCGAAGAGATATGCGCGGTCCAGGGCGTCCAGGATGGCCTCCAATTCCCGGAGGTGGGCGCGCTGGCGGAGGAAATCGACGGCGTGAACCGCCGCGAAGACCGGCAGCAGAGCCAGTAGCAAAAGGACCAGCACACCCGGCTGTGTCCCCGTGGCGAGGAGAAACAGCGCCGCCAGTCCGGCGCAGCTCAGCTGGAGCGCGATCCGCCCCAGCCGGTCCGATAGAAATTCCCGCAGGGTCATAGCTGATACCCCATTCCCCGGCGGGTCTTGACGGCGTCAGGCAGGCCGATCTCCGCCAGTTTCCCCCGCAGCCGGGTCATATTGACGCTGAGGGTGTTGTCGTCAATGTAGATCTGATGATCCCAGAGGGCGTCAATCAGGTCCGCCCGGGGGACGATCTGTCCTGCGTGAGCCATCAGACAGGCCAGGATCTGGAGCTCGTTCCGGGTCAGCTCCGCCGTGGCTCCGTTGGCGGACACCACGCCCTTTGTCAGGCTCAGACGCAGTCCTCCGGCCTCCAGAACACCGGCGGGCTCCGGCTCCCCGGACCTCCGGCGCAGAACGGCCTTGATCCGGGCCAGCAGAACGGGGACGCTGTAGGGCTTGGTGATGTAGTCGTCCCCGCCCAGGCTCAGGGCCCGGACCTCGTCCACGCCGGCGTCCCGGCTGGTGACAAAAATGACCGGCGCGGGAGTGGCCTTCCGCAGGGCGGCGCAGAGGGAGAAGCCGTCCCGCCCGGGCAGGCCGATATCCAGGAGGATCAAGTCCGGGCGCCCCTGTGCCGCCTGTTCCGGAATCTCTGTAAACGCTGTAACCGCCAGAGGCGCGTACCCCTCGTTTTCCAGGAGCAGCGCCAGCTCCTCCCGAATGGCCGGATCGTCCTCGATGATCATAATTTTTTGCATAGTGCTTACCACCCTGTCGTTTTCCCTATCCTAACACGAAGGGCGCGCCCTTGTCCAGAAGCGCGTGCCCCAAGGCACAAACTGCGGTGCTTCCCGCGGCCCTCGTAGGGGCGGCTAATAGCCGCCCGTCCAAAGGGAGATCCGGTCTCTGCCGGAGGAGAGCTGAGGAAAATCCGGAGGCGGGGAATTGGCCCGGCCAGGGTCCGGGCCCTACCGGTCCGGATGTTCCCATAGGGGTTCGGATCTTGCGGGAGAACGGGCCGGCGAGGGGGGAGATCCCTACAGGGAAATCCGGTGGTTGCGGGAGGACAGGCGGCTGATAGCCGCCCCTACAGGGTCTGCGGAAACCACCATAAAATGCACAATCGGACACGCCCTTTTCCCCGGCCGACTTTACAAGAGCGGCAAAATTCCGTATAATACGAGAAGTCTGTGCAAATTCTGACGAAAAGCGCCAGCGGTATTTTTGGAAAGAGGAGTACGCTCGAGGACAAAGACGGGAGGAGGATTCCATGAATTTCCGGCAGTTGGAGTATGTTCTGGAGGTGGACCGCTGCGGGTCCATCAACAAGGCGGCACAGGTACTGTTTGTCTCACAGCCGGCGGTCAGCTCGGCGGTTCGGGAGCTGGAGGCGGAGCTGGGGTTTCCGGTGTTCACCCGGAGCTCCAGGGGCATCACCACAACGATGGAGGGCAGAAAGTTCATCACCGCCGCCCGGCAGATCGTCAGCCAGCTCAATGAGATCCGCGGGGGGAGCCAGGACGCCCAGCGGGAGGCGCCCCTGGTTCTGCGGATCTCCAGCGGACGCTACTCCTTTTTGTCGGCGGCGGTGATCCGGTTCTATGAGCAGGAGCTGCGTGAGCGGTCCCGGTTTTCCCTCCACATCAACGAGAGCGGGAACGCCGATGTGGTCCAGGACGTGTTCGGGCGGAAGGCGGACCTGGGCTTTATCCACGTGAAAAACGCCCAGGAGGAGGCCTGGAAAAAGAGGCTGGAAGCCAGGAATATGGAGCACATCCTGCTCTTCCGGGCCTCCTCCTGCGTCACCTTCCGCAAGAGCCACCCGCTGGCCAAGAAGGAGTCCTTTTCCATGGAGGACATCTACGCCTATCCCCAGGTCCGCACCACCAGCCGGATGACGGAGTACTGCAACTATGACATGACCCAGCCCTTTGACGGCTATGAGCGGTTTGACCAGAACATCTACACCAACAACCGCTGTACGCTCTATGACGTACTCTCCCGGACGGACGCGGTGTTTCTGGGGATCACCGCCCGCTATGTCACGGAGTTCCACCCGGACCTGGTGACGGTCCCCATCTGCGACGGGGGTTCCGGCTGGAACCTCTACTGTGTGCGGCTGAAATCCATGCCGCCCAACCCCTGCGCGGTGCGGTTCATCCGCGTTTTGCAGGATTTGATTCAAGAAGAAGAGACGCTGTCCTTCGACTCCGATTTCGCGGAGTCCTGAGGGAGGCGTCCGGCCGGAGGAGCGGGTGTGCTCCTCCGGCCGTTTGCTTTGGGGGGGGGAGAGCGGAAATAGATTCTCGGGAAACCGGGCACGTTATATAGTCAAAACACTTGAAAATCGGTATCCGATTTTCAAGGCGGGCGAGGCCGCCGGCACATCCATGTGCCGTGTTTTGTCTATGAAGTCCACC
>JAAWIL010000200.1 GCA_022796315.1 Oscillibacter sp.
GCCGCAAAGTCCGCTATACTCCGTTTCCGCCTTGCGGCGAAAACTCCGCCCGCTTCCTTGCTCCTCCTCTCCCCACGAAACCCGCTTCGCTGGGCTTTCCCGGGGGCCCCTTTTTGGGAATGCGAAGAGCTGCAAAGTCCGCTATGCTACGTTTCCGCCTGCGGTTTGCCGTGCGCGGCTTGTGCGGGAACCTGGGACCTTCTGGTGCGTCAATGGGAATCCGTCGGGATTGCACGGGAGAATTGTAACACATTCCGTCCCCGAAATGTGTTACAATCTCGTGACATTTTTTCCTTTCTCAGGTTTTTGCAAATTTCACCATCAGCTTGACCGGCGTGACCTTCGCCAGGAAGCGGTAGAACTTGTAGAACAGTCTCGGCGTATAGATCGTCCGGCCCGCCCGGGCTGCCCGCAGAGCGCCGCCGGCCACCTGCACCTGGTCGCAGTAGGGCAGTGTGGCAAACATCTTGGAGTTCCCTGTGATGTTGCCCACGTCCAAAAACTCCGTCCGCATGGGGGCAGGACACACCGCCGTGGCCGTGATCCCCTTGGCCCGCAGCTCCTCCGCAATGCCGATGGTAAAGGCGCTGACATAGGCCTTGCTGGCGGAGTACACCGTCATCCGGGGATTGGGGCAGAACGCCGCGATGGAGGACACGTTCAGCACACAGCTGCCGGGGACCATGAAGGGTACCACGATGTTGGTCAGAGCCGTCAGGGCCCGCAGGTTCAGGTCGATCATCCGGGTCTGGGTGGAGGTGTCCACCTCGCCGATGTTGCCCAGATATCCGCAGCCGGCGTTGTTGATCAGCAGGACCACCTCCGGCTGCTCCGCCGCCAGCTTTTCCTGCAGCGTCATGAAGCTCATGGTGTCGCAGAGATCCAGGGCCAGGCACTCCGCCGTCCTGCCCTCCGGCAGGGAGGCAGCCAGCTCCTCCAGCCGGTCCGCCCGGCGGGCAATCAGCCAGTACTGCTCCACCTCAGGGAAGACGTCCGCCAGCTGCCGGACCAGTTCCCGGCCCAGACCGCTGGATGCGCCTGTGATGATGGCTGTTTTCATAGAATTCCTCCTCCGTGAAACGCCCGTTTCACGCTCCTTGTGGATTGTGCCCGCCTCAGCGGGTCTCCGGCTCTGGGTACTCCACGCCCAGGGTATCCACCCGGACGGACTCCATAACCACAGGGGTCTTGGGCATGTCGTTGCGCATACTGCGGGGCACCCGGGAGATGTCAATGGCGATCTCCGCCCCCTCGATGATCCGGCCGAAGGCGGCGTACTGGCCGTCCAGATGGGGGGCCGCCTCCACCATCACGAAGAACTGGCTCCCGGCGGAGTTGGGGGACATGGACCGGGCCATGGACAGCACGCCGGTTTCATGGATCAGGTCGTTGGCGGCAAAGCCGTTGCCGGAGAACTCCCCGTGGATGGAATAGCCGGGGCCGCCCATGCCGGTGCCCTCCGGGTCTCCCCCCTGGATCATGAAGCCGGGGATTACCCGGTGAAAGGTCAGGCCGTCGTAATAGCCCTTGTTGGCCAGGGAGATGAAGTTGTTGACGGTGTTGGGGGCCTTCTCCGGGTACAGCTCCCCCTTCATCACCCGGCCGTCCGCCATGGTGATGGTTACAATCGGATGGTTGTTGTCAGACATATGTGAATTTCCTTCCTTTATTTCAGCCCCGCAGGGGCACTTGATGCTCATTCAAATACTGGTTCAGCAGGATCATATTCTCCAGATTGGCGTTGAGCTTCGCCAGCACCTGGCCGTCCCGGCTGTACAGCGTCCGGGTCATGCTGTTGGACACCTTCACCCAGCCGATCTCCTGAACGGTGAACTCCCGCTCGGGTCCGATCCGGGGAACAAAGCGCATCCGCTCTCCCTCCACCCTCAGGCCGTACCGCCCGTTGAGGCGCAGGATCAGGAAGCCCTCTGCCAGAATGATGAGGCTCAGTACGCCGCCCACCGGCAGGGCGTCCCAGGTTTCAAAGCCCACCGCGATGCCCAGAAACAGCAGGAAAAACACCCCCGCCAGGCCGATGCACACATATCCCACCTTATGGGCGGAGGACTTGAGACGCAGCGTGAACTCCTGGGGCAGGGGCATTCCCGTGCCGGCGGAGGCCGCCGCAGACCGCTGGGCCGCCGCCGTCTGGGCAACAATGCTCTGCGCCCGCCGGGCCGCCCGCTCCAGGTCCGTATAGGCCAGGAGCTTCTGCCGGGCGGAGAGAATCCCCAGCCCGCCGATGATGATGCCGATCACCATACTGGGCAGGACCTGGGGCAGGTTCTCCGGCATCAGCAGGGACTCCCAGGCCAGCTGGGCCACGGGGATCTGGAAGTAGGCAGCGTCCGCCTGCCACTCCGGGTCCGTGCACAGAACATACATCCAGGACCCCAGCTCCGCCGCCACAATGGCAAACACCGAGCAGAGGAACACCACAATCCCGGCATATCCGCTCTTCCGGGCGCCCCGGAACTTCTGGTAGCCCCCGGCGGCGGCCCAGCCGATCAAAAAGCCCAGCCAGCCCACGAAAAAGCCGGTGAAGGTGCTGATGAAAAACCAGGGCACCGCCCCCACCAGCGCCCCCAGCAGGGCCCCGGCCGCGCCGGTCAGATACCCGGCTCCGCCGCCCTGGTTCTCAATCTCCCAGGGAGGCGCCGGGGTGGGCGCGGGGGGTTCCTCGGAAAAAAGCGTGCTGTATTGATCCATCTCAGGCCGGTCCATCAGCGGTTTCGCTCCTTCATCGCGCGGTCAATCTCCCGGCTGGCGTCCCGCCTGGCCGCAGAGTCCCGCTTGTCATAGTTCTTCTTGCCCTTGCACAGTCCCACTTCCAGCTTCACCCGGGCGTCCTTGAAGTAGACCGACAGGGGAACCAGGGTGTAGCCGTCCTGTTTGACCAGGGCGTGGAGCTTGCGGATCTCCCGCCGGTGCATCAGCAGCCGCCGGGGCCGGACGGGGTCCTTGTTGAAGATGTTGCCCTTCTCATAGGGCGAGATGTGCATTCCGTGAACCCACAGCTCCCCGTCCTTGACGGTGCAGTAGGCGTCCTTGAGGTTCAGCGTCCCGGCCCGGATGGACTTGACCTCCGTCCCGGCCAGCTGGATGCCGGACTCATACCGGTCCTCCACGAAGTAGTCGTGATGGGCCTTGCGGTTCTGGGCCGCGATTTTGATTCCCCGCTTCTCCATGGGGCCGCCTCCCTTCTTTGGAAAGTCTGATGTAGTATACCACATTTTTAGAAGTTCTTCAAGAGAAAGTCCGCAAAAGAGGGCGTGTCCGATCCAATCGTGGATTTTGCGGCGGTTCCTGCGGGCCCTGTAGGGGATCACCTCCTTAGGCCACGCTCCTGAACGGGGTAATCCCTCTCAGTCTGGCCTCCGGCCAGCCAGCTCCCCCAGCGGGGGAGCTCAAGGAACGCCGCACCCCTAAGAACCTGTATTCATAACCGGGGGATGCCGGATGGACGAGGAGTTTTCTCGTCAGACAAGGAGATTTTCCGCAGCAATCCTGACGGATTGCAAGGAAAAGCGACGCAGTATGGCGGGAAAAAGACCGCCCAGACAGCGTTCATCGGTTGTGAATA
>JAAWIL010000201.1 GCA_022796315.1 Oscillibacter sp.
TCCTTGCCATCCGTCAGGATGCCTGCGGATTTTTGCCTTGCAGGGCAAAAAATCCACTCGCCAATCCATACACGTCGAGATTTTAAACAGGCTCTTATCCCACAACTTTCCCGTCATAGAGATTCTTGGCCTGGACGATCACCTCATCCCCCGCCCGCAGCCGCAGGATCTCCTGCGTGTCCGGCACGTCGGGGCGCACCAGGGCGAAGTGGTTGTTGCTGTAAAGGATCTCCACCGGCTTGAACCGGGCCTCCCGGCCCACCAGGCAGTAGACGCCCTGGACCTGAGTCTCCTGGGTGGTGCCGTCCTCGTTCTCCGTGACCCGGGTGTCTACCCGCAGGGCCTCCCTGGGCACCCGCAGGCCCTCCAGTCCCCCGGAGAGCACCTGGGCGCTCTGCTGGCGCAGAAGGGTCAGCTGGGCCAGGAGGGTATTTCCCCGAAACACCGCCGCCACCCGGCCGTTCTCCTCCGGCCCCAGCTCCGCCAGCTCCACCGGCAGATCCCGCTCCACGCCCTTTTGAAAGCGCAGGTACAGGGTCTCCCCGGAGCGGAGCTCCTCCTGCTCGGTCTCCAGCTCCCTGGCCTCGGCGGCGGACATGGCCGCGACATAGTACCACTCGTCCCCCAGCACCAGCTTCCCCACCGGCGTTCCCGCCGGGAGCTCCGGCTGCAGGGAGAGCAGGGCGGAGGGCGTCAGGCTCTCCAGCGACGCCGGGGTCAACACCGTCTCATAGCCGTCCACCACGGCGGAGTACAGCCCCGCCTCCGGAGCGGTCACCCGCCGGACGGACCGGGCCGCCTGGGACTGCAGCGCCTGCCGCTGAAGCTGGAGGTCCCGGATCTGGGCCGTCAGGTCCTCGGTGCCGGAGACGGTGTAGTCCCGCTTCATCACCTGGCCCCGGAGCTCCGCCGCCTGCTTCTCCGCGTCGTGGAACCTGTCCGCCTCCAGGGCGGCCCGGTAGTCCCGGATGTTCTGGCGGATCTGGCTGTCCAGCCGCTGGGTCACCTCCACGCCCTGGGCGGCCTCCTGGGCGTAGCGGAGCTGCTCGATGCGGCTGTCCAGGCTGTCAATCTCCGCCTGCCGGTCCAGGGAGGCCTGGTCCGCGTAGACCGCCGCCACCGCGCCGCCCTCGCTGACCCGCTCGCCCTCCCGCCGCAGAAGCCGCAGCAGGCCGCCGCTCTCGTCCTGGAGCACCCGCTCCTCCCGGACCACATAGCCCGAGAGGCTGACGCTGTTCTCCACCTGGTAGGGATAGGCCAGGGTGATGGAGAGCGGGTCGGTATAGTACCGTGCCCCCTGGAAGCCGAAATAGAGCAGCAATCCCACAGTCACCGCCGCCATCAGCCATTTCATGCCAAGTGATTGATTCTTCATAGTTCCCTCTTATGTATCCCGCGCCGGGACCCCGCCGGGGTCACACCTTTTCGTTCTCCGTACTCTCCTCCAGGGCCACCGGGTACATGGGCGCGATGGTGGAGATCGCGTGCTTGTAGATGATCTGCTGCTTGCCATCGCTGTCCAACACAACCACAAAGGCGTCAAATCCGGTGATGGTGCCGCGCATCTGGAAGCCGTTCATCAGGAACATGGTCACCGGCACCCGGTCCCGCTTGGCCTTCAGAAGAAAAATGTCCTGTAAATTCGCTTTTGTCTGCATAGTCGTCCGCTCCTTTGATCATTCGATCCCGCTATGGCGGGTCTTTCTGGTCCGGACGAGCTGTGTGTTCCCGTCCGCCCTGGGCTTGGCCCACTCTCAGCATACCCCGGCAGAGGCCAGAATTTCTGTCGAAACCTGTACAGCCCACTCAAAATCTTGTGTTTTTTCCCATTCGATCCAGTGGATGGCCGAATTCCGCCGCAGCCACGTCAGCTGCCGCTTGGCGTACTGCCGGGAGCGGAGCTTGACCTCCGCCAGGGCCTCCGCCTCCGTGGAGACGCTCTCCAGCACCCCCAGAAACTCCTTATATCCGATGGCCTGCAGGGCTGTGGCCTCCCGGGGCAGCCCCCGGTTCAAAAGGGCCCGGACCTCCTCCAGCAGTCCCGCCGACACCATGTCGTCCACCCGCCGGTCAATCCGGGCCTTCATCTCCTCCCGGTCCCGGAACCGCAGGCCGATCCACACGGCGTCATACCTGGGCGGCAGGGCCCGGGTCTCCTCGTTGTGGGCGGTGATGGTCTTCCCCGTCTCGCGGTAGACCTCCAGGGCCCGGAGAATCCGCTTCTCGTCCGCCGGGTGGAGCCGCGCTGCGGACTCCGGGTCCACCCGCTCCAGCTCCGCCAGCAGGGGGGCGATGCCCTCCTCCTGAAGCCGCCGCTGCAGCTCACGGCGCACCGGGCTGCCGGCCTGGCCCCCGGCGAAGGTCCGGCCCCGGACCAGGGCATCCAGCCACAGCCCGGTGCCCCCCACCAGGATGGGCGTCTTTCCCCGGGCCAGGATGCCGTCCACAATGGGCGCCGCCGCGCTCACGTAGCGGGCGGCGGACCAGGCCTCCTCCGGTTCCGCCACGGCGATCATGTGGTGGGGCACGCCCTCCATCTCCGCCTCCGTGGGGGCGGCGGTGCCGATGGTCATGCCCCGGTAGATCTGCATGGAGTCCACGGAGACCACCTCGCCCCCCAGCCTCCGGGCCAGCCGGACGCCCAGGGCGCTCTTCCCGCAGGCGGTGGGCCCCACCACGCAGACGGCCTTTCCCCCCGTCCCGCTCACAGCGCCGCCGCCAGCTGCCTGGCTGTCCGGCAGGCGCCCTCCAGCAGTTCCGGCGTCTTGGCCGGGTCGATGTCTAGCCCGCCGGCAAACACGTAGTCAAAGCGGCGGATGCCGCACATGGCCGCCAGCTGCCGCCAGTGGAGGACGCCAACGCTGTCCTCCCGCTCAAAATCCCCGCCGGAGGTGAGATACACCAGCCACTCCCCCCGGCAGTCCCCGTGGCAGCCCTCCTGGTCGTAGTGATAGGCCACGCCGTTGGCGGAGATGCGCTCCATGTAGATCCGCAGGGCCGCCGGGTAGCTCAGGTCCCAGAAGGGCGCCGCCACCACCACCGCGTCCGCCCCCCGGAACTGCCGGGCCAGGTCAAACACCGGCGCGTCAAACGCGCCCGCGCCGGCCAGGGCGTCCCGTTCGTCCAGGCTCTCCGGCGTGAAGGGCGCAAGGCCCAGGGACGCCACGTCCACCGTCTCCACGTCCCAATTCGGGTGACTGCCCCGGAAGCCCTCCAGAAACGCCTCCGCCAGCGTCCGGGTCCGGGACTCCGCCCTCCGCTGGCTGATACAGCTGTCCACAAACAGCAGCTTCATGTCACATCCTCCTTGTCAGCTATTCCTTCCGAACGAAAAGAGCGGAAGCAATCTGTGCCATGTTTTGCGTTTGCCGCCGTAAGCGGCGGCAAACGCAAAACGCCTTCCATCCAATGGTATGATTTCCAACAGGGGCCTCAGGCGGCGGGGAACGCTCCTCCCCGGAACGCCTCAGAGCCTGTTTAGGATCTCAGCGTGCGGGGATTGGCGAGGGGATTTTTTGTCCAGCAAGGCAAAAAGCCGCCGCAATCCTGGCGGATTGCAAGGG
>JAAWIL010000246.1 GCA_022796315.1 Oscillibacter sp.
CGAAGTCCACCTCGTCGATGACGGTGGTATACATATTATTCTTATAGTGGTCCCAGTGGCCGGAGCGCTCCCACAGCTGCCGGTTGAGCATGATGGGGGTGGAGATCTCCACGTAGCCGTACTTCTTGTGGACCTGCCGCCAGTAGTCCAGGAGGGTATTCTTCAGCGTCATGCCGCGGGGCAGGAAGAAGGGAAACCCAGGGCCCTCGTCCCGGAGCATGAAGAGGCCCAGTTCACGGCCCAGCTTCCGGTGGTCCCGCTTCTTGGCCTCCTCAATCCGGCGGAGGTACTCGTCCAGCTCCTCCTTCTTGGGGAAGGCGATGCCGTAGATCCGCTGGAGGGTCTCCCGGTTGGAGTCGCCCCGCCAATAGGCGGCGTTGCAGGCGGTGAGCTTGATGGCGTTGCCCTTGATGCGGCCGGTGGAATCCAGATGGGGTCCGGCGCAGAGGTCTGTAAAGTCCCCCTGCTTGTAGAAGCTGATGACGGCGTCCTCCGGCAGGTCGTGGATGAGCTCCACCTTGAAGGGCTCTCCCCGCTCCTCCATGAACCGGATGGCCTCCTGCCGGGGCAGCTCGAACCGCTCCAGCTTCAGCTTCTCCTTGCAGATCTTGCGCATCTCGGCCTCCAGCTCTTCCAGCTGGGTCTCGGAGAAGGGCTCGGGGGTATCGAAGTCGTAGTAAAAGCCGTTGTCGATGGAGGGCCCGATGGCCAGCTTCACCTCGGGGTGGAGCCGCTTCATAGCCTGGGCCAAGACGTGAGAGCAGGTGTGCCAATAGGTTTTGCGGTAAGTTTCGTCCTCAAAAGTATACTGTTTGTTTTCCTCACTCATGACAATTCCTCCTTGTATTGGGGGTGGCAGATAAAAAAACCACCCCTGACCGAATCAGGGGTGAGATACAATGCTGTATTCCACGGTTCCACCCTGCTTGCGCGCGTCACGCCGCGCGCCGCTCGTGTCCCCTGTAACGGGAGGACCCGTCCCGGTCATCCCGGGCCGCTCGGGAGTGGTACAGCCGCCGCGCCGCACAGGGCCCTTCCACCAGCCGGGCCCCTCTCTGGGTGGGTGCTCTGCGGATTCTTCTCCGTCATCGCATGTAATGGGTGTACTATATCACTCCGGAGGCACGATGTCAAGGGGGAGGTGCGGTGTGTCCGAACACACGTTGAATAACCGGGGTACGCCGCAGGGGCGGGCTCGGTCCCCGCCCGTTCTCCCGGCTGGCGGTTCCTGCGGACCCTGCAGGGGCGGCTGCTGCGCCGGCCTTTTGCGCGGGATGAAAACATTTCATAACAGATCCGCGACATTTCATAACATCGGGGGTTGTATCCCCGGCTCTCTTTTGCTAATCTGATAGTTTGATAGAAAAGCGTGGTGGTGAACATGATAAAATTTGCGGTCTGCGACGATGAACCGCTGATGGCTCAGGAGCTAGCCGGCCATCTTGCGGAGTATATGAAAGAAAAATCAATCACCGCTTACTCAGTCAGCAGTTTTCCCAATGGCCGCGCTCTGTTGGATGCGGTTGATCGCTTTGATGTGATTTTTCTGGACATTCAGATGGAGCACCCAGACGGGATGGAGACAGCCAAACTGCTGCGCCGGCGGGAAGATCACAGCCTGCTGGTCTTTGTGACGGTTCTGAAGGAACTGGTATTCGAGGCGTTTCAGGTGGAGGCATACGACTATCTGCTCAAGCCCCTGGACAGCGCCCGCTTCAAAAAGACGATGGACCGGGTGCTCCGCTCTCTGGAACAGAAGACGGCCGGGGACATCGTGATTCAGCGGGGGACCGGCTGCGAGGTCGTTCTCCTGTCGGACATTGTGTACTGTGAGGTATTGGGCCGGAAAATCCACCTCCATAAAAGTGACGGGACCATGAGCGATTACTACGACAAGCTGGAGGACCTGGAGCGGCGGGTGGATGGACGCTTTTTCAAGTGCCACCGGAGCTATCTGGTCAATCTGGACTATGTGCGCGGGTGCCAGGACGGGCAGGTCCTGCTGTCCCAGGGGGAGCGCATCCCCGCCTCCCGGCTACGGGAGCGGGAGCTGACCCAGGCCCTTTTGCGGCATATGAAAGAGAGGGGAATCTGAATATGGACTATTTCATGCTCTTTCTGGACAGCCTCTGCCTCCTGGTGGGACATGGGGTGATGCACATGGTCTTTATCAGCCGCCTCACCGGGAAGAAATTGAAAACATGGTACTTTCCCGCTTATTTTCTCATCCTGGGTATGATTCAGCTCATCTCGGACAGACTCGCCCTTGGCGGGACACTCCCCGTTGGCGTTGGCGTGCTGGCGCTCTACGGTCTCAGCCGCTATGGGATGGGAAATCAGCGGTCCGTGTCCTGGCTGGCGGCCGTGCTGTCCTTCTACATCTCACAGCTCTCCTTCGGGATCATCAACTCTGTGGAGGCGGCGCTCTTTCCACGCTTTATCGGCAGTCCGCTGCTGTATCTGCTGTTTTTGGCGGCACAGCTCCTGTTCTTTGTGCTGTGCGCCGGCTGCTATCACACCGTGCTGAAGCTTCTGACCTGGACGGAGGACAGCCAGACGCCTTATATCGGACTTCTGCTGTTCCCCGGACTGTTTTTCTTTGCTGCGGAACTGTATATCCTTGAGACCGCCTACAGCTTTTTTGCCCCTGTCATTTCTCTGGAGGAGGTTGGAAAGCACAGTACGCTGCTGCTCCTGCAGGTCATGGGGCTGGCGGCGCTGCTGTGTACCCTGTACGCCTACCGCCAGCTCTGCAAGGGCTTTCAGGCCCAGGCGGAGCTGCAATCGCTGACCCAGGCCGCGCACACACAGAAAGTCTACATCACTGAGGCTCAGGCGCGTTACGAACAGACAAAATCCTTCCGCCACGACATCAAAAACCATCTGTCCGTATTGGGCGGCCTGCTCCGGAGCGGAAAGCTGGAGGAGGGCAGGGAGTATCTGAAAAAACTGGAGGCCGTTTCGGAGGCTCTGTCTTTCCCCTATCAGACCGGCAACCCGGTGGTGGACATCCTGCTGGGGGAGAAGCTGAGACTGGCGAAGGAGATCGCGGCAGATGTGTCCCTGGTCCTGCCCACGCCCTGCAGAATTGACGACTTCGACCTGTGCGTGCTCTTCGCCAACGCCCTGGACAACGCCATCACCGCCTGCCGGGCCAGTGATGGGGCCAAGGCCATCCGCATCAGCGGGAAGCAGCAGGGAGATTTCTACATGCTGACCTTTGAGAACACCTGCTCGGATGGGCCGCTGCCCCTAGCGGGAACCGGGCTTTCCAACATCAAGGCGGTGGCGGAAAAGTACCACGGGGCGCTGATGACGGAGAAAAACGGACGGCAATTTTATTTGAGTGTGCTGCTGAACCTTTCGGCCTTGCAATAGGGCCGGCTCTACGAGGCCATGAGCGCTGGAAACGATTCTTTATGCTGAGAGCCTGTTTAGAATCTCCCCGCGCACGTCTTGGCGGCGTATTTTCCGTCCAGACTTCGTTAAAAACCCTTGCAATCCGCCAGGATTGCGGCGGCTTTTTGCCTTGCTGGACAAAAAAACCCCTCG
>JAAWIL010000202.1 GCA_022796315.1 Oscillibacter sp.
CGCAGGAATCCTGACGGATTTCAAGAGTTTCTGACGCAGCCAGACGAAAAATTTTCCGTCAAGATGCGTGCCGGCGCCTATTGGTACAGCTTCTTAAACCTGTATTCACCATCTCAAACGCCGGCTGGGCGGGTCTTTTTCCGCCGCTCCGCGTTCCTGCTGTCCGTCAAGGATGCCTGGGAACGCTTGCCCTGACCGGCAAAAGTCCCGCGCCCGGCCGGCGTGTTTCCGCTGGACACCTGCGGAAGCGGGGGGATCTGACAAAAAATTGAAAGGAACGGAAAAAATTGACAGGAACGAAAAAATTTGAAGGGGGAATTGTGGATAATATACAGAGAACTTCCGGAAAGAAACCTTCCAGCGGCGGTAAGGTTACAAAAGGAAGCCCGAAATTTTAGTTAAATTTCTGACATACTTCCGCCCGGCTTTTCCTGGACATTATAGCGGAAAGAAGCCTTATACTGACAGCAGTCGGCATTCCAGAGCATCTGTGCCCAAACGGCCGGGCCCTGCGCCCAGGCGGAATTCGGATCGTGCCTCCGTCTTCTCTCCCAAAAGCGGAGGCGGGCCCCAGCCCTCCGGGGAGAAGTTCCAATTCCGCCGCCCCCCTTCTTCTGCGGGGCCCGGCGTTTTGGCATGGGACGGAAGACGGACCCCGAGTCCGCTTACGCGGAGGAAGGGGAGACCGGTGGAATTGCGGCGGGCCCTGCCTGAACAGAGGAAGCGGGCAGAGCCCAGAGACTGGAATTGAGGAGGAAGTTATGAGTAAGAGCAAAAGCACCGCGCAGACCTCAGAACCCGTAGTCGATAAGGATTACCCTCTGGATCATGTTCCCTTGAGCGCACGGCAGTCCCTGCTCTCCTTGAGCTGCGTCCTGATCGGATTCACCTTCTTCACCCCCACCATGGCCTCCGGCGCCATGCTGGGCCGGGCCTTCCCCTTTGACCAGCTGTGTCTGGTGATTATTGTAGGAAGCCTGGTGCTGGGCCTGTATGTCTCCATCATGTGCTACATCAGCGCCCGGACCGGCCTGACCGCCGTACTTCAGTCCCGGTATACCTTCGGCACTGCCGGGGCCAAGTGGGCGGACATCATCCTGGGAGCGACCCAGGTATTCTGGTATGGCATCACTGCGGAGTATATGGGGGATCTCTTCGCCAAGGGTCTGGGGCTGAACGGCTCCGGATGGAAGATTTTCTTCATCGTCTTTTGGGGCGTTGTCATGGGCATCACAGCCATTTACGGCGTGAAGGCCATGTCCATTGTCTCCTATGTAGCCATTCCCTCCATGGGCGCCCTGATGGTGCTGGTCCTGATTATGGCCATCCGGGAGGCGGGCAGTCTGGAGGCCATCCGGGCCATCGTTCCCACGGAGGAGATGACCTTTGCCTCCGCCGTCACCGTTATTGTGGGGACCTTTGCCTCTGGCGGCACCCAGGCCGGCAACTGGGGCCGCTTCGCCAAGAACGGCAAACACGCCTTTGTCGCGGGCCTGCTAGGCTTCCTGATCGGAAACGGCGTCATGATCTTCTCCGGCATGATGGGCGGCCTGGTCTTCGGAACCGGCGACCTCATTGAGCTGATGCTCTCCATCGGCATTACGTTCTGGGCAATTCTGATTCTGACCCTGAACATCTGGACCACCAACAACGCCACCGCCTATGCCTTCGGCGTGGCCGGCTCGGAACTTTTCGGCAAGAACAACAAGAACCCCTATATCATCGGCGGCATCATCATTGCCCTGGTCATCTCCATTGTGGGCATTGTGAACTACTTTATGCCCCTGCTGAACCTGCTGGGCACGTTTGTGCCGCCCCTGGGCGGCGCCATCATCGGCGACTACTTCTTCTACGCCAAGGGCAGAATTCCCAAGCTCCAGTACGTGCAGTTCCGGGCAATCCGGGTCGCGCCCCTGATCGGCTATCTGCTGGGATGCGCCGCGGCGTATTTCGGCGGTGTGTTCAATGTGGGCCTGCCCGCCCTCCAGGGGATTGCGGTGTCCGCTGTGGCCGTCCCCGTGATCTGCACCATCTTCCGCAAGCTGGGGATTCAGGACGAGCACCAGGTTGCCCCCGGCGCGGAGTACGTATCATAACCTGTATATGAATGAAAAGGAGCGACAGAGATGAGCAGTTTATTGATTCGCAATGCCCGGCTTCGAGATGAGACGGAACTGAAGGACATCCTGATCACAGATGGGAAGTTCGCGAAAATCGAGGCCGGGATTCCCCAGGAGGCCGCGGCGGGAGGAGAGGTCATTGACGCCGGCGGATGCCTGGTGTCCCCGCCCTTCGTGGACCCCCATGTTCACCTGGACGCGGTGCTCTCCGCCAGCCAGATGCCCCGGCAGAACGAGACCGGGACGCTGATTGAGGCCATCGGCATCTGGAACGACTGGCGGCCGGGCCTGACCAAGGAGATCCTGAAGCGGAACGCCCGGGAGGTAGTGGACTGGTACATCGCCAACGGTACGCTGAAGGTGCGCACCCATGCCGACTGTACGGACCCCACCCTTTTGACGGTGGAGTGCCTGTGCGAGCTCCGGGAAGAGGTCAAGGACCTCATTGATATCCAGGTAGTGGCATTCCCCCAGAACGGAATTTTCACCAACCCCAACCACATCAAGCTCTTTGAGCGGGCCGTTGAGATGGGCGTGGATGTGCTGGGCGGCGCGCCCCATTTGGAGCTGACCCGGGAGGACGGCGTGCGGGAGGTCGAGACCGTCTACGAGTATGCTGAGAAGTACGGCAAGCTCATTGACATTCACTGCGACGAGACAGGGGACCCCGACTCAAAGTTTGTGGAGGTCATGGCCAAGGAGAGCATCCTCCGGGGTATGGGAGAGCGTTCCTCTGCCAGCCACACCACAGCCATGCACAACTATAACCCGGACTATGCCTTTAAGTTGATTGGCAACCTGGCCAAGGCAAAGATGAGCATCGTCACCAATCCCATTGCCAACGCCAACCTCCAAAACCGCCTGGAGGGCTATCCCAGGAAGCGGGGCCTGGCCCGGATCGACGATCTCCACGCCAGGGGCGTCAACGTCTGCATCGGCAACGACTCTGTCATGGACCCCTGGTATTCTCTGGGCCGGGCCAGCATCCTGGACAGCGCGTACTTTGTGAGCCATTATGGCCACCTGGTGGGGGCGGCCCAGCTGCCTCTGGTCTTCGATATGGCCACCGTCAACTCCGCGAAGGCCCTGGCTCTGGAGGACTACGGCATTGCGGTGGGCAATCAGGCGGATCTGGTGATTCTGGACGCCAAGAGTGTCTCCGAGGTGATTCGCCTGAGATCCGAATGTACCTATGTCATCCGCAAGGGGAAGGTCCTCTGCACGACGGAACCGGCCAAGCGTACGCTGTACAATGGCCGGAACATGGAGTTCCGGGTCTGAGTCTGCCTGTAAGAGCCTGTTTAAAATCTCCCCGCGCAAGTCTTGGCGGCGTATTTTCCGCCCTGACTGCGTTAAAAATCCTTGCCATCCGTCAGGATGCCTGCGGATTTTTGCCTTGCAGGGCAAAAAATCCACTCG
>JAAWIL010000203.1 GCA_022796315.1 Oscillibacter sp.
CAAAAATCCGCAGGCATCCTGACGGATGGCAAGGATTTTTAACGCAGTCAGGGCGGATAATACGCCGCCAAGACATGCGCGGGGAGATTTTAAACAGGCGCTAAGGAATACTATTTTTTGTGAGAGTCACTTGCAAAATGGGAAATAAGATGCTATAATTTCTACGACAAATAAACAGGGGAGCTTGTGTGACAGGCTGAGAGGAAGGTAGACCTTCGACCCTTACACCTGATGCGGATAATGCCGCCGGAGGAAGTCACAAAGGAACTTGTACTTTTTCAGGGGGTATCCTAATGGAGTGCCCCCTGTTTTTTGCGTTTTTTTGAGAGGAGTGTTGATCTTGTTTGCAGAACTTTTTGAAAATGTACGGCAGAAAACCCCACTGATCCACTGTATCACCAACTATGTCACCGTAAATGACTGCGCCAATATGCTGCTGGCCTGCGGCGGTTCCCCCATCATGGCGGACGACCCGGAGGATGCCGTGGAGATCACCGCCATCTGCGGCGGACTGAACATCAACATCGGTACGCTGAACCGGCGCACCATCCCCGCCATGCTCGCCGCCGGGAAGCGGGCCAATGAGCTGGGCCACCCTGTGGTGCTGGACCCGGTGGGGGCGGGGGCCTCCACTCTGCGGACGGAGACCGCCGTTCGATTGCTGAAGGAGGTAAAGCTTGCTGTGATCCGGGGCAACATCTCGGAGATCAAGACGCTGGCCCTGGGCAGCGGCACCACCAAGGGCGTGGACGCCGACGTGGCGGACAGGGTGACAGAGGAAAACCTGGGCGGAGCAGTGACATTTGCCAAAGTCTTTGCCAGACGCGCCGGGGCGGTGGTTGCCATTACTGGGGCCATCGACCTTGTGACGGACGGGGAACGTACCTTCTGCATCCGCAACGGCCGCCCTGAGATGGCGTCCATCACCGGTACCGGCTGCCAGCTCTCCGCCCTGACGGCGGCCTTCGTCACAGCCAATCCGGACAGGCCTCTGGAGGCCGCTGCCGCCGCCATGTGCGCCATGGGCCTGTGCGGCGAGATCGCCTACAAGCGCATGACCGGGCTGGACGGCAATTCCTCCTATCGGAACTACATCATCGACGCCATGTACCGCCTCACCCCGGCGGCGCTGGAGGAGGGAGCGAACTATGAGATGCGATAAGAAACATATGCTGCTCTACGCCGTCACCGACCGGGCTTGGGTGGGGAAGCAGACCCTCTATGAACAGGTGGAGGCGGCTCTGAGGGGCGGCGTGACCTGTGTCCAGCTGCGGGAGAAGGAACTGGATGAGGCCGCGTTCCTCCGGGAGGCCGAAAGCGTTTGCGCCCTGTGCCGCCGGTATGGCGTACCATTTATCGTGAATGACAACGTGGACATCGCCCTCGCCTGCGGTGCGGACGGCGTTCATGTGGGCCAGGAGGATATGAAGGCGGGGGAGGTCCGCCGCCGGGTGGGAGAGGACATGATCTTAGGGGTCTCCGTTCATACAGTAGGGGAGGCCCGTCAGGCCGTCCGGGACGGCGCGGACTACCTGGGCCTGGGGGCGGTGTTCCCCACCAGCACCAAGGCCGACGCGGACCAGATGCCCAATGAGACACTGCGGGCCATCTGCGATGCGGTGGATATCCCTATCGTAGCCATCGGCGGCATCAACCGGGACAACCTCCTTAAGCTGGCCGGCAGCGGGGTGGACGGCGTGGCCCTGGTGTCTGCTATTTTCTCGGCGGAGGACATCGAAGGGACTTGCCGGGAGCTGCGGGCGCTGTCAAAGGAAATGGCGGGCCTATGAGGATGCGCGGCGCGATTTTTGACGTGGATGGCACGCTGCTGGACTCCATGTCCATCTGGGACACCATCGGAACGGACTATCTGCGCTCCATTGGGTATGAGCCAAGGGAGAACCTGAACGAGGTGTTCAAAAATATGAGCCTGTATCAGGCGGCCCGTTACTACCAAAGTGAGTATGGTGTGACGTTGAGCGTTGACGAGATGATGGGTGGGGTCAACGCCATGCTGGAGCGGTACTACCGTTTTGAGGCATCATTGAAACCGGGGGCGGCGAAGCTGTTGACGCAGCTCCAGGCAGGCGGTGTGAAGCTGTGCATCGCCACCGCCACAGACCGGTATTTGGTAGAGGCCGCCTTGGAGCGGTGCGGGGTGTTGTCCTGCTTCGGCGAGATCTTCACCTGCAGCGAGGTGGGCCACGGCAAGGATGAGCCTTACATTTTTGAGGCGGCACTCCGGTTCCTGGGCACCCCAAAAACGGAGACCATCGTATTTGACGATGCGCTTTATGCGGTCCGGGCGGCAAAGGAGGCCGGGTTCCCGGTGGCGGCGGTCTATGACAGCCACGAGAAGGCTCAGGATCAGGTTCGCGCACTGGCGGATGTGTATCTGGAAGAGCTGACACAGTTGGATAGACTCAGGAAGTCTTTTCCGGTTTCATAGCCGGGAGCGTTCAGCGGCAAATTGGGGGCACCACCTTTTGCCGCTCTATAAAAATAATGCGAAGGAGACAGCGCAGTGAAAACAGCATTATCAATCGCTGGGACCGACCCCAGCGGAGGCGCCGGGATTCAGGCCGATCTGAAAACGATGACCATGAACGGGGTTTTTGCCATGAGCGCCATCACGGCGCTGGTGGCCCAGAACACCACCGGCGTGCGGGAAATTGTAGAAATGACCCCGGAATTTCTTGGGAAGCAGATCGACGCGGTATTTGAGGACATTCCGCCCGACGCGGTGAAGATCGGAATGGTGGCCTCCTGCGGCCTGATCGAGAAAATCGCGGAGCGGCTGCGCTTCTATCGGGCGAAGAATATCGTGGTGGACCCGGTGATGGTGGCTACCAGCGGCGGCCGGTTGATCTCGGAGGAGGCGGTGGACACCCTGAAAAGCCGTTTGCTCCCCCTTGCGGCTGTGGCCACCCCGAACATCCCGGAGGCGGAGATTTTGTCTGGTATGGCGATCCAAAGCAAGGCGGATATGGAACATGCCGCAAGACAGATCAGCGGTGCTTACGGCTGCGCGATCTTACTCAAGGGCGGGCACGCCATCAATGACGCCAACGATTTCCTCTATGCGGACGGTGCGGGAACATGGTTTTATGGAGCGCACATTGACAATCCTAACACGCACGGAACCGGCTGTACACTCTCCAGCGCCATCGCGGCCAATCTGGCAAAGGGATTTGATCTGCCCGCATCCATTCAGAGGTCGAAAGACTATCTCTCCGGCGCGTTGGGAGCCATGCTGGACCTGGGCCATGGCCGGGGACCCATGCGGCATAATTTTAATCTGACCGGCGACTTTGCCGGGGAGGCAGAGAGGTGAATTGCAATTAAAGATACAACGCTTACGGTTCTTTTGATGAAATTTGTGTGGAATTAGATTTAGAAGCTGTACCAATAGGCACCGGCACGCATCTTGACGGAAAATTTTTCGTCTGGCTGCGTCAGAAACTCTTGAAATCCGTCAGGATTCCTGCGAGTTTCTTCCTTGCCAGGCAAAAAT
>JAAWIL010000273.1 GCA_022796315.1 Oscillibacter sp.
CGAGGGGATTTTTTGTCCAGCAAGGCAAAAAGCCGCCGCAATCCTGGCGGATTGCAAGGGTTTTTAACGAAGTCTGGACGGAAAATACGCCGCCAAGACATGCGCGGGGAGATTTTAAACAGGCTCTAAGCACCGAAATTCCCCTGTGTTTCTGTGCAAAAGCTTCATTGGCCGGCGGGCGTCACGGTTCCCGCCCTGCGCGCCGCGGCGCAGGCAGGCGGTGCTCCCCTCGGATATTTCCCCGGTTTTGCAGAGATGAACAACCGAGCCCCGATTTTTGTTCTCAATGTACATTGTTTCCCCATTTTCCCTCTGTTATCTTTGGAGTTGCTACTGTGAAACGCCGTTTGGCGCTGTTCTCCGTAGCAGACGGAATGGAAAGGGAGCCATTCTGTCTGATCCGCGCTTGTCATTTGTGTTTGTGTTGAGGAGGTAAAAATTATGGAAAATCCATCCCCCCTGCGCAGTGTGGACCGCTCCGGCATTCTGGTCCGTGCACTGGTGATCATGTTGGCAGCCGGCATTGTAAACGCTCCCGCAATTTTTGTAACTCCCCTGTCCGTCCTCAAGGGCTGGGAGGCCGAGACGGTCGCGGGCGCAGCCACCATGATGGGCACCTTCACTGTGGTGGGCCACTTTTTTGGCGGCATGCTGCTCTCCAAGATCGGCGCAAAGAATACCGTTACCATTGGCGGCCTCGCAATTCTGCTGGCCTTCGTGGGCACCGCTCTGGTTCCCGCGTCCGCTCCCGTTCTGCTGTATGTCACCTACGGCGCTTTCTTTGGCATCGGCGTAGGCTTCAGCTACACACCGGCCACCTACACCGCTCTCGGCTGGTTCCCTGACAGGCGGGGCCTGGTCAGCGGCGCGTGCATGGCCTGCAACGGCGGCTCCGCCTCCTTCCTGGCTCCCATCGGCGCCAAGCTGATCAATGTGGTGGGCGTGCAGACCGCTATGATCATCATCGGCATCATCCTGGGCGCCGTCATCGTTGTCTGTTCCCGGAGCGGCGGCTTCCAGCAGGTGCCGGACGGCTTCACTCCCCCCGGCTATGTGCCTCCCGCCGATACCAGCGATGAAACGCAGCTGGAAAACTGGCCCGCCAGCCGTGCCATCAAAAGCCGCGCCTTCTGGCACATCACCGTCTGCCTGGCGGTCATGCCCATCCTCTATGTGGTGGCATATCCCCGCTTCACCCTCTTCATGACCAACGCCGGGATCGATCCCTCCTATGCCGCCATGGGCGTCACCGTGTATGCCGTTGCCAATGTGGCCGGCCGCCTGGGTCTGGGCAGGCTGATTGACAAGACCAGCTACAAGTTCACCTACATCTGGTGTACGCTCTTCAGCATTCTGGCCGCCCTGGTGATGATGAAGGCAAACTCCGTGGCCCTCTTCTATCTGGCTTACGCTCTGCTGGGCATTGGCTTCGGCGCCACGAACTGCGTGTACCCCGTCGCGATTGCCAAGAGCTTCGGCCCCAAGTATGGCGGCGGCATCTACGGCACCGGCATGTGGGGCTACATGGTCTTCGCAACCCTCCTGATGCCCCGCGTGAACGCCGCCATCGTGGCCTCCACCGGCAGCTGGAACATTGTGTTCGGTATCGCCATCGCCCTGAACCTGGTCTCCCTGGCCTCTATGCTCACCGTTCCCAAGGTCGAGCGCGCACGCCTCTCCCGTGCCGGTCAGGATGCCTGATCCGTATCTCCCTTTGATTTCCGATCGTCGCCGCAGTTGAAAAGAGGCATCGGGCTGCCGGTTTTCAAGTGTTTTGGCGATACCGTCCAGCTGGCCGAAAAGAGGCCGGCTGGACTTTTTTCCGCAGCAGCGGAGCGGTCACCGGCTCCCAGGCAAATCTCCGCCATTTTTCTCAAATGTCCGCCATTTCTGCACCTTTTTGTGGACTCCTGTCTCATTTTGTCAAAACCGACAAAAACAGGACGCTTTTTGTGCTCTATATACATTCCCCCTCCCGGGGAATCGTGTTATAAACTTGACATTCGCATGAGCTTCAAATTTTATAACTTATAAAGAGAGGACTTGTGTAACATGGGTGTAATTGGCTGTATTCTAGGGTTTCTGATCGTCATCTACCTGGTCTATAAAGATTGGTCGGTCTACATCGCCACCTTTATCGGCATGTGTGTCGTTGTTCTGCTGACCGGGTCCAGTTTTATGACCGCCGTCACCGAGACGTATGTCGGCGGTGTATTCACGGCAATCAAAGGCTTCTTCTTCATGCTGATGTTCGGCTGCGTACAGTCCAGCTTGTACCGCGAGAGCGGCGCGGCCTATTCCATCGCTGACACCGTGATGAACTGGCTGCTTCGGGAAAACACCGGCAACACCGGAAAAAACCTCATTGGCATGTCCATCCTGCTGGTGATCGGCTTCCTGCTGAGTATGGGCGGCATCATCGCCGGTGTGGTGATTGTTTTGATGTACCCCATTGCCCTGGTCGTCTTTGAGCGGTGCGACATTCCCAAGCGCTTCATTCTGGGTATCCTGGGTGCGGCCTCCTATACCTTCACCCTCAGCATTCCCGGCAGTCCCCAGGTGACCAATGTCGCTCCCATGACGGTTTTGGGCACCGGCGCCAGCGTCGCTCCCATTCCGGGCATTGTCGGCGGTGTGGTCGAGGTCGCCGTCATTCTGATCCTGCTGAACCTGTTTATCAACCGCGCCAGGAGGAGGGGCGATCACTTCGAGCGCCATCCCCTGGACCCGCATATGGAACCCAACATGGCCCATCCCAATTTCGTCGTCTCCCTGCTCCCCATGATTTTCCTCTATGTGCTCTTCAATTTTGCCGGGCTGCACATCGTCCCCTGTCTTGTGCTGGGCAGCCTGCTGTCCATCGCCCTGTTCTGGAAGTATCTGAAGAACAAGGATCTGAAAAAGCTGCTCTGTGACGCCACGGTGGATTCGATTCCCATGACGCTGAATGTCGGCGCGATCTGCGGCTTTGCGGCCATCATCACCAACGCCGACGCGTTCCAAACCATGCTGAACGCGATCACCGGCCTGGATGCCTCTCCCATCGTCATCTGCGCGGTCGTGGTCGCCATCATGTGTATGCTCACCGGCGGCTCCTCTACCGGCCAGCTGGTTGCTCTGCCCATGATCGCGCCCAAGCTTCTGGAGACCGGCCTGCGCGTCAGCGCCATTCACAGAATCGCGGTGTTCGCCGCTACCACGCTGGATTCCATGCCCTACTGCGGCTCCATTCTGATGCTGCTGCCGATGTGTCATATGAAGTTAAAAGAGATCTATCCCTCCATGTTTGTCACAACGGTTGTGGCCACCACCTGCGGCACCGCTGCCGTCTGCCTGACCTGCGCCTTGTTCCCCGGCCTGGCGGCCTGAAATACGGATCTGAAAAAGCTCGCCTTCCGGCGAGCTTTCAGGCTGTCGAAAAAGTGTTTTCGACAGCCTGCGTAAGTTTTCAGAACTTTTTTAAAGTTCTGAAAACTTATGATTTAAATGGCGCAGGGAACCCTTC
>JAAWIL010000204.1 GCA_022796315.1 Oscillibacter sp.
TCTTGAAATCCGTCAGGATTCCTGCGAGTTTCTTCCTTGCCAGGCAAAAATTTTTCTTGCCAATCTGCATACCGTCACCTATTGGTACAGCTTCTTAATCCGCAGTGTAATGATATTCTAACATCAAATGCGTGGTTATGCAAGCCGTTTTGCGCGAGGAAATCCGGAGTTTTCAACAGGCAGCCGCCCATTCAATCGCGTTTGCGGAGGCGCCGGACCATGCGGGCAGAGCGCCCCGGCCATCCGCGTTCCCCGTGCCGGCCAGCGGCGGGGAGAACATTCTCTCCGCCCTCTCGTTTCCTCCAGCTGCGAGAAATCACGGATTGCATTTTTCCTCCCGGCAGGCTACAATATAGTCGGCGCAGTTGAAAAGAATCCGGGGGATTCTTTTCAACTGCGCTGGCGATAAGAACGCCGCCCTCCCGGAAGCGGCGAAAACTGAAATGAAGAACAGCGAGGTAATTCATGAACCAAAGAGAAATCAGCGAGCTGCGCCGCCGGTGGCGGCCTGAGAAGAGTGCTGTCAGCCGGATCTACGGCTGCTATGTGAACAGCGCGAAAACCATCGTCTCCGACCTGGACGAATCCCTCGGCGCCATGCAGCAGGAGGAGGCGGAGAAGTACCTGGACCTTTTAAAAAAGACCCTCTCCGGCACCCTGGGCAAGAACCTGATCGACATCGTGTTCACCACCGGGCAGGTGGCGGACAGCGAGGAGCACCGTCTCCTCTCCGCCCTGCGCTCCAGCGCCTTGAAGGATCGGGAGACCCGGAACGCCTTTTATCAGAAGGTCATTGACCGCCTGGACATGGGGGACAACGGCTATCTTCTCCTCATGGCCTGCGACGCCTACGATGTGCCCCATCGGGGCATGGACGGCGAGACCCAGGCGGACGCCTCCGAGGAGGTATTCACCTATCTCGTCTGCTGCGTCTGCCCGGTGAAGGCGGGCAGGGCGGAACTGGGGTACTTCCCCGGCGACAACGAGTTTCACTACACCGCCGGGCAGGTGGTGTCGGCTCCGGAGCTGGGCTTTCTGTTTCCGGCCTTTGACAACCGGGCGGCCAACATCTACAACGCCCTCTTTTACTCCCGCAAGCCGGATGCGCTTCACCAGGAGTTCATTGACGCGGTCTTCCACACCGAGCCGCCCATGTCCGCCGCAGAGCAGCGGGAGACGTTCCAGGAGGTTCTGGTCCAGTCGCTGGAGGAAACGTGCAGCGTGGGGGTGGCCAGGTCGGTCCACGAGCGGCTGGCGGAGCGGATCGCCCAGCATAAGGAGAGCAAGGACCCGGAACCCCTGACGGTGACGGCACAGGATGTCGGCGGAATCCTCCTGGACTGCGGCGTCCCCCAGGAGCGGGTGGAGGCCTTCCGGGAGGGCTGCGACCAGCGGTTTGGCGCGGGCACGGTGCTGAACCCCGTCAACCTGATCGACGCCGGGAAATTTGAGATCCGCACCGCCCAGGCCGCGGTATCCATGGACCCGGAGTGCAGTTATCTGGTGGAGACCAGAGTCATTGACGGCCGGAAGTACATCCTGATCCCCGTGGAGGAGGATGTGGAAGTCAATGGCCTTCCCGTTCAGTTCGCGGCGGAGGAATAGGATTCCGCGCCATGCTGCCGGTATTGCCGGCGGCTCTCTCTTGAGCAGAAGAACCCCCCCCGGAAACTCGAGCCTTGACCGTCAGGGACTTCAACGCCGAATTTCCGGAGTGCCATCATTCCAGGGAATCCGCTTATTCCCGGAACGGTGACAGGGGAGCGCGCGCTGGAGAACATCGTGGCCCTGGAGCTGCCGCGCAGGGAGGTGGACGGTCTGCGTTGGCCGCGTTGGCCGCGTTGGCGCAGAGGAGATTGACTTCGCAGGAGAACGGCACGGTGATCAGCTGCATATCCCAGTCTGCTGTCTATTGGGGGATGAAGCCGCCGTACGGCGGGGATTTGGTTCTTTAGGATCTTGCAAAGCAGCGAAAAAGGAACATTGGCGGCCCGGCAGGGTGGCCAATGTTCCTTTTTTGGTGCGCCCGGCAGCGGGAGGGACAGGGTCAAGAGCGCCCGCTGCCCTGCCGTCTCCGCCGCATCCCAGCTCTGGTCTACAGACACATCCGGTAAATGGCCTCCACATCGGCGGGAGTCAGTGGACGGACTCCCGGGATTTTCCCTTCCGCGCCACAGGCATGCGCCGCCATCTCCCCAAAATGCCGGGCGTCGATTTGAAGCGCCGAAAGTCTGCTCTCCAAACCCAGCGTCTCAAAGCAGAACGCCGCAACAGCATCCACCGCCTTCTTTGCACCCTCTGTTGGGGCATATCCCTCCGGCACGCCGAACACGCGCTGCCCCAGCCGGTAGATCTCCGGCGCCGTCCTGTCGTTCAGGATGTATTCCAGCCACCGCGGCGTCAGAATGGCAAGGCCGTGCCCATGGGTGATATCGTAAAAAGCCGACAGCTCGTGCTCCATTCTATGACAAGGCCCCGTATGCATCGTTCCCGCGTCAAGCACGCCGCTGAGGGCCATGGATGAGGCCCACATCAGATTGCCCCGGGCCGCATAGTTGTCCGGCTCCGCCATGGCAGCCGGCGCACAGCGAACCACGGCCCGCATCACGGACTCCTGGAACTCTCGGACCAGCTCCATCCCCTCACCGTCGTCCAGATAGTAGTTGTCCAGCACGTGGTTCAGGATGTCAAAGCTCCCACAGGCAGTCTGATAGGCCGGCAGAGAAAAGGTGTCCTCCGGGTTTTCAAAGGCCGCTCGGGGCAGAAGGGCGGGCCCCTCTATACAGACCTTCTCTCGGGTCTCTAGGTTGGTGATCACCGCCCAGATATCCATCTCGGAGCCGGTGGCCGCATTGGTCAGAACCGCCACCAGGGGCAGTGCGTCGTCCACCTCGCCGCCCTCCTTCACCAGCTCCCACACATCTGCGGTATCCGCCAGAGAAGCCGCCGCAATCCCCTTTCCGCAGTCGATCACAGAGCCGCCGCCAATCGCCAGAATCACGTCAATCCCCCGCTCTCGGCAGAGTGCCGCCCCCCGGTTGACCGTCGTGTGCCGGGGATTCGGCTCCACGCCGGCCAGCTCACACCACCGGATTCCGTGCTCCTCCAACATGGCCGTAATCCGTCCGTAGAGGCCGCTTCGCTTGATGGAACCGCCGCCATACACCAGCAGCGCATGATTCCCGTACTGCAGCAGCTCCTCCGGCAGGTGCTGCAGCTGGTTCCGCCCAAAATAGACCTTGTCCGAATTATGAAAGATAAAATCCCGCATAGAATTCCGCTCCTTTCCGGGGATGCGCTGATTCCATCCATCCTCGAGAGCGCAGCAACCGCAAAGCCGGCGGAAGCTCTGAATCCATCTCCGCTGGTTGATTTCATCAGAGCTTCCTGCCGCCGGTTATAGTCACCGCAGTTGAAAAGAAGCAAATGCTTCTTTTCAACCCTGGGGCGCATAGGCGCCCCAGGGGCCGTGAAACGGCCTGACGGTGGACTT
>JAAWIL010000205.1 GCA_022796315.1 Oscillibacter sp.
TCCGCAGGCATCCTGACGGATGGCAAGGATTTTTAACGCAGTCAGGGCGGATAATACGCCGCCAAGACATGCGCGGGGAGATTTTAAACAGGCTCTCAGAGCCTGTTTAGGCTCTCAAAGCTTCTCCGCCTCAGCCATCCAGAGGGCAGCGCTGGCGTCGCTGGGCATCCGCCAGTCCCCCCTGGGGGACAGCCCCACCGACCCCACCTTCGGCCCGTCCGGCACACAGTTCCGCTTGAACTGCTGGGTAAAGAACCGCCGGTAGAAGACCTTGATCCACTTCCGGATGATCTCCTCACTGTACTGCTTCCCCAGGGCGTGGACCGCCAGCCGGTAGATCTTCCCCGGCGCGAATCCCCAGCGGAGCATATAGTACAGGAAGAAGTCATGGAGCTCATAGGGCCCCACCAGGTCCTCCGTCTTCTGGCTGATCTCCCCCTGCACCGCCGGCAGCAGCTCCGGGGAGACCGGGGTGTTCAGGATGTCCTCCAGCACGTCATGGAGGCTCTCCCGGTCCCGGGCCAGGTGGGCCACCAGGTGCCGCACCAGGGTTTTGGGGATGGAGCTGTTCACCGCGTACATGCTCATGTGGTCGCCGTTGTAGGTACACCAGCCCAGGGCCAGCTCGCTGAGGTCCCCGGTGCCGATGACCAGGCCCCCGGTCTGGTTGGCGATGTCCATGAGCACCTGGGTCCGCTCCCGGGCCTGGGCGTTCTCATAGGTGACGTCCCGGATCTCCGGGTCGTGGCCGATGTCCCGGAAGTGGGCCCGGACGCTGGCGGAGAGGTCCACGGTCTTCAGCACCGCTCCCATCCGCTCCGCCAGGAGGACGGCGTTGTTCTTTGTCCGGTCCGTGGTGCCGAAGCAGGGCATGGTGACGGCGATGATGTCCGTCACAGGCCGGTCCAGCAGCTTCATGGCAAGGCCTGTCATCAGTACCGCCAGGGTGGAGTCCAGCCCGCCGGACAGGCCCACCACCGCCGTCTTGGCCCCGGTGACCTCCAGCCGGTGCTTGAGGCCCATGGAGGCCATGAGCAGGATCTCCCGGCACCGCTCGTCCCGGCTCTCCCGGTCCTCCGGCACGAAGGGCAGGGGAGCCACATACCGGGTGAGCTTGGTGGGGGAGAGGGTCAGGGAGAAGCAGCCGCCCTCTCCCGTCTCCAGGGGTTCAAGTCCCTGGGTGCGCCGGCGCTCAAAGCTCAGACGCTGCACGTCAATCTCCGAGATGAGAAGCCCGCCGTCAAACCGCCGCTCTCCCAGCAGCGCCCCGTTTTCCGCAATCATCTGGTGTGCGCCGAAGACCACGTCGGAGGTGGATTCCCCTTCCCCGGCGCTTCCATAGAGATATCCGCACAGGAGCTTCGCGGACTGCGCCGTCACCAGCTGGCGGCGGTAGGCCGCCTTCCCCAGCACCTCGTTGCTGGCGGAGAGGTTGCCAATCACCACAGCGCCCCCCCGCGCCATCCGGACGGAGGGAGGCTCCGGAGCCCACAGGTCCTCGCAGATCTCAAAGCCCAATACCAGCTCCGGAATCTCATTGCACCAGAACCGCTGTCCCGCACCAAAGAGCACCGTCTGTCCGCAGATGCCGTCTACAAAGAAGGGCTTGCCCTCCGGCGCGGGGGAAAACCAGCGCTTCTCGTAAAATTCGCCATAGTTAGGCAGGTGCGTCTTTGGCACCACGCCCAGAATTTCACCTTTTTGTATAATTGCAGCGCAGTTATACAATCTGTGCTCTACCCGCAGAGGCAGGCCCACCGCCGTCACCACCTCCAGATTCCGGGTGGCCTCCAGCACGGTGGCCAGGGCCTGCTCCGCCCCCCGCAGCAGCGCCTCCTGGTAGAAGAGGTCGCCGCAGGTGTAGCCCGTCAATCCCAGTTCCGGCAGCACCAGCACCTTGACCCCGGCCTTTTCCGCCGCGCGCATCATGGTAAAGGTCTGCTCCGCGTTGTAGTCGCAGTCCGCCAGGCGCAGCTTCGGCGCGCCGCAGGCCACGGAGATAAAACCGTCCCGCATGTTTGAAAACCTCCTTACAATGGACGAATCCTGTCTCTGTTATTGTACACCGCGTTCCCCGCTTTTACAAGGGGCGTGTCCGAACGAGAATGTTCTCCCGCGCAGTGCATCGCCGGGAAACACCGCAGGGGCAGGGATCAACCGCCTCTGCAGGGCCCGCAGAAACCGCCATAAATGCGCGTTGGAACGACGCTCCGTCTTACTTGACAATGCGGCCGGAAATGGTATAATGAGCCTGCAAGGGCGCCGTTGCAGGACGGTCAGCCCACAGTGAAACAGTCAAACCCAGTTGACCGCTCGGTGGCCGCCGGGCGGTCAACATGCGTTTACGGTCCGCTGCGGGCCGCAATGGTGCTATACTTTGGTCCATTGGTCCATCAGGATACTTACATTTAAAAAAAGGAGTCGATCATCATGTTCCATCTGTTTGGAAAGAAAGGCAGTGCGGACCCTCAGAGCCGGATTCAGCTGGCTCTGGAGAAGCAGGATTACGCGGAACTGGCCCAGGCCTATTACGACATGGGCGTCTCCGCCATGGACGGGGGAGACGCCGCCCGGGCCATGCTATGGCTGAGTCGCGCCGACACCGTATACAGCGCCGCGGACGAGCTGTACAGCGAGGCGGACAAGAAGCGCCTCTTCCGCCCCCGCATGACGGAGGACTGCTCCGACCGGATCGGGACTCTGGAGGAGGCTCCTTTGCTGGTCAACGAGATCATCCGCGAGATTGAGGAAAAGGTGGAGGAGATGAGCGACGCCCCGGTGCGGGTGTGGTCGCTGCTGACCCTGGCCCGGCTGGAGGGGGTGTGCAAAAAGCTGTCCGCCCTGCCTGGGTGTGAGGTCCTGGCGGGCCTGGGGTGTTTTTTGGATCTGACGGTGAAGTCCTTCCAGGAGGCCATTACCCGCGAGGAATTTGAGGATCTGAAGGACGCCTGCTCCACGCTGTACGAGTTCAGCGACAGCCCCAGCTTTTTCGCCGGCGGCGAGGTTCCCTGTGCCGGGCCCGCCCCCATCCAGGTGTTTGACCTGAACGGCATGACCACCCTTTTGAACCTGGAGGGATTTCTGGACGGCCAGCTCCGCCATTTGACCGGCGACGGCCCGGATGACGACGGGAGCCTGATTCCCTGCGCTCTGCTGCCTGACTATTGGCTCCGGGTGACGGAGGGGGAGATCCGGGAACTGCCCCAGGTGAAGGCCGAATTGGAGCGGATCTGGGCGGACTGCGCGTTTGTTTCTTCCGGTCCCTCCTGGGGCGCCGTGGCGGAGCGGATCGCGGCATACCGGGCGCTGGACATTTTCTCTGTGTGAGGAGCCGCTGGGCCTTGTTTGAAAATTGGCGGAACGGCCAACGGCGAAGGATGTTTTCATCCTTTTATAGTCACCGCAGTTGAAAAGAAGCAAATGCTTCTTTTCAACCCTGGGGCGCATAGGCGCCCCAGGGGCCGTGAAACGGCCTGACGGTGGACTTC
>JAAWIL010000206.1 GCA_022796315.1 Oscillibacter sp.
TTGCGCTCTACAACAAAGAAAAAGCCCGTGGCACCGAAGTGCTCACGGACATCTTCTCCGTTATCGCAAGCCGCGTCTCGCATTTTTTGGATATGGTTTGAATAACGACTTTTTGGTGGACTCGAAGGGGATCGAACCCTCGACCTCTGCGATGCGAACGCAGCGCTCTCCCAGCTGAGCTACGAGCCCGTCTATACCCGCCCCCAGGGGCATTCCCCCCGGTTCAGCTTGGCGGCAAGTGTTATTATACCATAATTTTTACAGTTGTAAAGCTGTTTTTTCAAAAATCCAAAAATTTTAGTTGCCAAGCGGGCGGAGATATAGTAAAATGAATAAGCTCCTCCGTAGGCAGCTGCGGAGCCGGTCTCGCGCAATGGAACCCTGTGAACCATGTCAGGCGGGGAACCGAGCAGCATTCAGCGGGACCTTCCATGTGCCGCGAGGGTGCCGGCTCCGCAGCTGCGTACGGAGGACTCTTATTTGTCAGAGGGGAGGACAGCCCATGTACCAGGCGCTGTACCGCAAATGGCGGCCCAGAGTCTTCGCCGACGTCATCGGCCAGGACCATATCACCGAGACCCTGCGGCGGCAGGTGGCCGAGGGCCGCACCTCCCACGCCTATCTCTTCACCGGCACCCGGGGCACCGGCAAGACCACCTGCGCCAAGATCCTGGCCAAGGCCGTCAACTGTGAAAACCCCGCCCGGGGGGACCCCTGCTGTCAGTGCCCCTCCTGCCTCGGCATTGAGAACGGCAGCTTCCTGGATGTGCTGGAGCTGGACGCCGCCTCCAATAACGGCGTGGACCAGGTCCGGGCCCTGCGGGATGAGGCGGTCTACTCCCCGGCCTACGTGAAAAAGCGGGTTTACATCATCGACGAGGTCCACATGCTGACCATCCCCGCCTTCAACGCCCTCTTAAAGATTCTGGAGGAGCCGCCGGAGCACCTGATGTTCATCCTGGCCACCACGGAGCTCCACAAGGTGCCCGCCACCATCCTCTCCCGTTGCCAGCGCTTCGCCTTCAAGCGGATCGCCCCCCAGGACATCGCGGCGCGGCTGGGCCACGTGGCGGAACAGGAGGGCATCTCCCTGACGGCGGACGGCGCGTCCCTGCTGGCCCGTCTGGCGGACGGCGCCCTGCGGGACGGCCTGAGCCTTCTGGACCAGTGCGCCGCGGCCTGCGACCGGGTAGACGGCGCCGCCGTTCTGGACGTGCTGGGCCTGGCGGGAAATCTTCAGACCGCCGAACTGCTGGAGCGCATCCTGGGCCGGGACGCCCAGGCGGCGCTGCTGCTGCTGGACCGGCTCTACACCGGCGGCAAGGACGTGGGCGCGGTGCTGGGGGAGCTGGCGGTGCTGGTCCGGGACCTGCTGCTGCGGCGGACGGCCCCGGAGGGCGGCGCGGCGTTGCTGTCCGGGGGATATGACGACGCCACCCTGGAGCGCCTGGGCCGGGAGAGCGGCGGCAGCCGCCTACTGTACCTGGCCTCCACCCTGCAAAAGGCCACGGCGGACCTCTACTACAGCACCAACCGCCGCACCGACGCGGAGCTCTGCCTCCTGCGCCTGTGTGACGAGAGCCTCTCCGGGGACCTGACGGCCCTGGAGAGCCGGATTCGGCGCCTGGAGGAGCGCGCTGACGCGGGACAGCCCCTGGGACCCGCCGCCGGAACACCGGCCCCCGCTTCCGCTCCGGCCAAGGCGAAGCCGGCGAAAGCCCCGCCCCCGGCGGAGGACCCGCCGCCCTGGGAGGAGCCCCCCCTGCCGGAGGAGCCGGGCGAACGGATCTGCGGCGCCCCCCCGGAGGCGTCCCCGGTTCCCCCTGCCCCGGCGGTCTCGCCGGCCCCGGCGGAAGCGCACACCGCGCCGCCCGCCGCCCAGGAAGCCCCGCAGGCCGCGGACCCCGGCTGGTGGCGGAGCGTGGCGGAGCGCTGCAAAGGCCGCCTGCCCCCCATGTACCGGGCATTTTTGGATCTGTGTACCGGCGTACTGGAGGGGGAGCAGCTGACGGTCTACACCCCGGACGACATCACCCAGGGCCGGCTGGACAACGACCGGGTCCGGGGCGCCCTGCTGGAGGAGGCCGGGACGCCGGTGCGGCTGGTCTTCCGGGTGGGGGAGCCCCCCCAAAAAAGCGTCCAGGAGAATTTTGAGAATCTGCTGAAATTCGGCAGTCAGTTTGACAATATTACAATCAAGTAGAAGGAGAACGATCATATGGGTTACAGCGCGCGCCGCGGATTTTCCAGCGGCAGTATGAAGGCTACCGGCGCCCAGCGCCAAGCGGAGCTCCAGCAGCGGATCGCCCAGATGCAGGAGCAGATGAACGCCGCCCAGGAGGCCGTGGAGGCCCAGGAGTTCAGCGCCAGCGTCGGCGGCGTGGTGGAGGCCAAGGTCAACGGCAAGAAGGAGGTCCTCTCCCTGGCCATCAAGCCGGAGGCCGTGGACCCGGAGGATGTGGAGATGCTCCAGGATCTGGTGGTTTCCGCCGTCAACGAGGCCCTGCGCCAGGCCGAGGAGGCCATGGAGAACAGCATGAGCAATGTCACCGGGGGACTGAACCTGGGTGGTTTTGGACTGTAAGCAGCAAGGGAGCGGCGCCGGAAGGCCCGCTCCCTGTTTCCAATGACGGAAAACGGTTTTTGATTTTGGAACGCGGATGCCTCCCCCGGGATGCCGGGGTTGTGAGTGCGGGTTCCGACACAGGAAGGGATTGAGATGAAGAAAAGACATCGCCTTTCGGCGGCGGCGCTGGCCTGCGTCCTGCTGCTGGCCGGCTGCGGACTCCGGACCACAGAGCCGGAGCCCTACCCGGAGCCCGCCGGTTCAGACGCAGGGCATACCGTGGCCTACGTCCCCCTGGACGACCGGCCTGACAACGTGGAGCGGGTGGTCTACCTGGCGGAGTCCCTGGGGTACGCCTTGGCCATGCCGGAGGAGGACCTGTACCGCACGGCCCTGGACGGCCAGCCCCGGAATGAGAACGGGACGCAGTACGGCGACCGGGGGCGGCTGTATGAATGGGTGCTGGAGCAGGAAGCGGCGGGGTGCGACCGGTACATCCTGTCTCTGGACCAGCTGCTCTCCGGGGGACTGGTGAACTCCCGATGCACCACGGCGGAGACGATCGCCATGTCTGATGGCCGGGAGGTGCTGGCCGCCCAGGCTTTAGAGGAGCTGCTGGCAGTCCTGGCGGAGGACCCGGACAATGTGGTCTGGCTGCTGGACAGCGTCATGCGCCTGGCACCCACTGTAGGATATGGCGGCGGGACGCTGGAAGAGTACAATTGGATACGGGACTTTGGTGCGGGGGCCAGAGAGACCTTGGCAGAAGATGCCCTGACCCTGGAGAATGTGTTTCTGAGCTACTGGTGGACGGACGGCTGGGCGCCCCATTGGGGAGAGGGCCGGGGTGAGGGGTAAGGGGAATATATGTCGCGTGGTCTGGAATTACTGATTGCCCAAACTATTCTGCAGGGCTTTGATG
>JAAWIL010000252.1 GCA_022796315.1 Oscillibacter sp.
AAATCCGCAGGCATCCTGACGGATGGCAAGGATTTTTAACGCAGTCAGGGCGGAAAATACGCTGCCAAGACATGCGCGGGGAGATTTTAAACAGGCTCTCAGATCTTCGGGTCCTCCGGGTGGAGCATGGTGGCGATCACCTTGTCCAGCACCTCGTCCTTCCAGATCTCCTTCCAGTCCTCCCGCAGCACCAGGCGGTTGCCCAGGCCGATGGCCACCTTGCAGGCATCGGAGACCGGGGTGTTGCCCAAAAAGCCCAGAAAATTGGCGGAGAGGTTATAGATGTGCCCGGTGAGGAAGGACACGGCGGCCTCCTTCGGGATGCCCCGCTCCACAGCCTTGTCCACCGTCTCCGCCATGGCATAGAGGCAGGTGGCGCCCAGCAGCTCCACCAGGGTGGGCTCCAGAAAGGCGATGTCCCGCAGGCCCATCACATAGGCGTGCTCCACGGGACCGTACATGATCTCCGTCACCCGGCGGCACTGCTCAAATACGGCGTCGTCGCCCTGGATCTTGGCCATCACGCAGTCCTGCTTGCCGCCCAGGCCGCCGAAATAGTCATGGCGGGCCTCATAGCTGTCCTGATCCAGGAAGTAGGAGGGGTGGCAGGGATGCGCCACCGCGTAGGTGCAGTCCTCCCGCATGGTCAGCTCCTTGGCCACGGCGGCGGCGGGGTCCAGAATCACCATGCCCGCGCCGGGGCGCATCATCTCGCCGAAGGGGCCGGAGAGCTTCCCGATCAGGGAGTCCGGCACCGCGAAAATCACCACGTCCGCCAGAGGCACCGCGTCCTCGGGCTTGCTGACGGTCATGCCGCGGTCCAGAACGGCCTGGATGCCCTTCTCCCCGCTCTCACAGAGGTACAGCTCAATCTCCTCAGGGAATTTCGCCAGATTGTTGCTGGTGCGGGTGCCCATCTTCCCGCCCGCGCCGATAACGGCGACCTTAATCTTGTTCATGATATAACCTCCTGTATGGATTCTTTCCGAAGTGGATCTGCAACGGACGCAGATACCATGCTCCGCCGCGTCCGGCGGTGGGGAAACCGGCTCCGGCCGTCCGCGTCCCACACGCCGGTACGGGTGGGGTCCCCCACTTGTTTTGATTGGATGAAAGCCGTTTTGCGCACCGCCATCAACGGCGGCAGCCGCAAAACAAGGCACAGATTACTTCCCGCCGTTCCGTTCAGAAGCAACATATGTATCCAGCACACGCCGGGCAATCTTCTCCGGCGCGAAGCCGTAGAGATCCGCCGCGTCCTTCGCGGGGCCGGACTCGCCGAAGGTGCTCAGGCCGATGCGGTCTACCCGCACCGGGGCGTGCTCGCAGGCCATCCGGCTCACATAGGCCCCCAGGCCGCCGTTGACATTGCCGTCCTCCACGGTATAGACGTGCTTCGCGCCCTTCAGCAGGGCCACAATCTCCGGGTTCACGCAGGCCGTGTCAATGATGTTCACATCCGCCACGGTGGCCGGCACGCCCTTGTCCCTCAGCAGCTCCGCCGCCGCCAGCACCCGGTCCAGCACAAAGCCGCAGGAGAAGAGCACCACCTCCGGGCTGTCCTTGGTCCACACGGTGACACCGGCGGGATTGAAGGGGGCGGAGATGTCGTAGACGTCCGTCTCCCGGCCGCTGCCCAGGCGCACATACACCGGGCCGGGGGTCTCATAGGCCAGCTTGACCGCGTGATAGGCCTGGGCGGCGTCGGCGGGCAGAAAGATCTTGAAGTTGGGGATGGAGGAGAGGATGGCGATGTCCTCATAGAACTGATGGGTCACGCCCTCCCGCTCGCCGCCGATCAGGCCGGCGTTGATGCCCATGAACTTCACATTCAGGTTGGGATAGGCCACAAAGGTCCGCATCTGCTCGCAGGCCCGCATGGTCAAAAAGCCCGCGTAGGTTGCCACGAAGGGAATCAGGCCGCAGCTGGCAAGCCCAGCGCCCACGTCCACCGCCGCCTGCTCGGCAATGCCGGTTTCGATATACCGCTCCGGCATCTCCTCGGCAAAGGCGGTGGCCCGCATGGCCTTCAGGGAGTCCGGAGAGACAAACATCACCTTGCCGTCCGCGCGGCCCAGCTCCGTCAGCGCCGCGGCAAACGCCGCTCTTGTTCCTTTGAAGTCCATCATGCACCCTCCAATTCTCTCTTGGCTGCGGCATACTGCTCGTCGGTGGGCACGCCCTTGTGCCAGGCATTGTCGTTTTCCATGAAGCTGACGCCCTTGCCCTTGACGCAGTCGCAGACAATCACGTGAGGCCGTCCGGTCTCCGCCTTGGCCGCCGCCACAGCGGATCTGACGGCGTCGATGTCGTGCCCGCTGATCTCCTGCACGTGCCAGCCGAAGGCCGCGAAGCGCTCGGCCACATTGTTCCGGCCCACGGTCTCCTCCACAGTGCCGCCGCTCTGCCAGCCGTTGCGGTCCACGAAGACGATGAGATTGTCCAGACGCCGGCCCGCGGCCACATTGACGCCCTCCCACACGACGCCCTCCTGGAGCTCTCCGTCGCCGGCGATCACGTAGACGGTGTAGTCCTTCTTCTGGTACTTCCCGGCCAGAGCCATTCCCGCGCCGATGGCAATTCCGTTGCCCAGGGAGCCGGAGGTCATGTCCACGCCGGGGGTCTTGTTCATCACGGGATGCCCCTGGAACTTGCTGCCCAGCTCCCGAAGATGGAAGTGCTCCACATGCTCGCCGAAATATCCCTTTTCATTCAGCGCCGCGTAGAGAATCGGACAGGCGTGGCCCTTGGACAGGATCAGCCGGTCCCGGTCCTCCCACTGTGGTCTGACCGGGTCCACCCGCATGATGTCAAAGTAGAGCGCGGTGATGATGTCGGCGATGGAGAGCGCCGGGCCGGGGTGGCCGTCCTTACCCTCGTAAACCATGCGGACTGCTTCCAGGCGCAGCTGATTGGCTAGGCCGGCGAGTTCTTTGCTTGTCAACGTAGATCCCTCATTTCTTCTCCGAAATTGCGCTGCTGCGCAGTGGCATCGTTCACATCATTAAATGTTAAACGTATAATGTTTATATACATCAAGTGGACGGAAAAGTCAATTATGAAGTGGATTTCCAGGAAGTTTTTGGTTCTTCTTACAAAATCAGCCTTCGGGTTTCTACGTTTCCTCCAAGCGGAGGTCGGTCCACTGCGGGCAGCTGGCGTGTTATGGTCACCGCAGCCGAAAAGAAGCAAACGCTTCTTTTCAGCCCAGAGCCGCATGGGCACCCCTGGACCGTGAAGCGGCCTCAGCTTGTCGAAAACGGGTTTCCCGCGCCATTTAGAACCTGTATTCATCATCGGGGGATGCCGGATGGACGAGGAGTTTTCTCGTCAGACAAGGAGATGCGACGCAGTATGGCGGGAATAAGACCTCCCAGACGGCGTTCATCGGTTGTGAATACAGGTTCTTAGAGCCTGTTTAATATCTCGACGTGTATGGATTGGCGAGTGGATTTTTTGCCCTGCAAGGCA
>JAAWIL010000266.1 GCA_022796315.1 Oscillibacter sp.
TCCTTGCCATCCGTCAGGATGCCTGCGGATTTTTGCCTTGCAGGGCAAAAAATCCACTCGCCAATCCATACACGTCGAGATATTAAACAGGCTCTTAGCTTGAAAGAGTGAAAGCGGAGGATCTGGAAGGGAGTGTTCCATTGGCAGAGTGTTTGTAGGGGGCGTTTCATGAACATGCGGACATGATAACATGCGCGGTGGGACACACCCGGTGCAGGAATGTGGATTGAACGGACGACGCGTCTGTGGTATCATGAGAGATAAAACTGGAACGCTGAGGGGGATCGCACGATGAGACAGGACTTGCTGAACTTGCTGGGCATTTTGGTTCTGCCCGCCGCCCTGAGCGCTGGGCTCCGGCTTCTGTGCCGCCGGAGGAGGCGGGGCTGGGGCGTCACCGCGGGCCTGGTGCTTCTGGCGGCGGTGATGTGAGTTGTGACATACACCGTATACTCCCACGGGAGCGAGCTGTATGGTGTGCTGGCCCTCCAGGCCAGCGCCGCGGCGCTGGGGGCCCTGGGTGTGGGGGTTACCCTGTGGGTGGTGAGGCGGCAGCGGTGAGGGCCCGGGGCCGCCTCCGGGCAGAGCAGGAGGAATGCGTATGATCTATCTGGACAACGGGAGCACGGCCTTTCCCAAGGCGCCGGGTGTGGGAGAGGCAATGCTGGATTATGTCAACTGTGTAGGGGTGAACGTGGGCCGGGGAAGCTATGGCGCGGCCTATGAAGCGGCGGAGACCGTGCTGGAAGTCCGGGAGCGGCTGTGCCGCCTGTTTGGGTTTCACCGGGCGGAGAATGTGATCTTCACCGGCGGTGTCACGGCGGCGCTGAACCAGCTGCTGAAGGGACTTTTGCGGCCGGGGGACCGGGCGGCGGCGACCTCCATGGACCACAACGCCGTCCTGCGGCCCCTGGCCCAGCTGGCGGAGGAGGGGGTGGAGACGGAGATCGTCCCCTGCGGGCCGGACGGCTCCCTGAACCTGGAGCGGCTGGAGGAGACCCTGCGGCGCCGGCCCAGGGTGCTGGTGCTGAGCCATGCCTCCAACGTCTGCGGTACGGTGCTGCCGGTGCGGGAGGCTGCGGCGCTGTGCCATCAGTATGGGACGGCGTGCGTTCTGGACAGCGCCCAGACCGCCGGGAAGCTGCCCATCCCCATGGGGGAGTGGGGGCTGGACGCCGTGGCCTTTGCCGGGCACAAGGGTCTGCTGGGCCCCCAGGGAATCGGCGGATTTCTGGTGACAGAAGCACTGGCGGGGGAGATGCGGCCTCTGCTGGCGGGGGGCACCGGCAGCCAGTCCCACCTGGAGACCATGCCGGACTTCCTGCCGGACCGCTTTGAGGCGGGAACCCTGAACCTGCCGGGGATTTTTGGCCTGCGGGCGGCGCTCTCCTATCTGGAGGCCGCCGGGGTGGAGACCATCCGCCAAGCGGAGATGGACCGGACCGGCCGCCTGCTGGCGGGACTTGCGGGCATCGGGGGCGTCCGGGTGGTTGGGCGGCAGGATTCCCAGGGGAGAACGGCGGTGGTGTCCATCGACTTCCCCGGCGGGGACAACGCCCAGGCCGCCTACCTGCTGGAGAGCCGGTACGGCGTGCTGACCCGCTGCGGCCTCCACTGCGCCCCCAGGGCCCACCAGACCCTGGGCACCTATCCCCAGGGCACCGTCCGCCTGACGCCGGGGCACACCACCACGGAGGAGGAGATCGACCAGGCCCTGGAGGCGGTGGCGGAGGTGGCGGCGGCGCTGCGGTGAGAAGCCTCTACAAAACCCGGTAGTAGGGGCAGATGTCCTCGTACTGCCCGTCCTTCCTCCGAAAGCCCTGGGGGATGATCCCCAGGGGCACAAACCCCAGCCGCTCGTAGAGATGCCGGGCGTGGAGGTTGGAGGCCACTACGGCGTTGAACTGCATGATGCGGAAGCCGTGGAGCCGGCCCTGAGCCAGACTGTCCAGCACCAGCCGCTCCCCGATGTGGAGGCCTCGGCTCTGGGAACGGACGGCGTAGCTGGCGTTACAGAGGTGGCCGCAGCGGCCCACGTTATTGGGGTGGAGGATGTACAGGCCGCAGATGGTTCCGGTTTCGGGGGACTCCGCTACGGCGGTGTGGGTTTGAGCGGCAAAGAACGCCCCGGCGGTCTCCGGAGTCAGGAATTCCTCCTGGGGAAAGGCGGCGCCGTCTTGGACCACCTCGTTCCAGATGGCGGTGATCTCCGGCAGGTCTTCCGGGCGGAAGGGTCTGATGGTGAGATTCATGGGGATACCTCGATTCTTCAAAGTGGGATTGGCAATGGTTTGGGAATTTGGAAAAATGCGGCGGGTAAGGGTAGGATATCATGTTTGCCGCACAGCTTGACGCTGAAAAAGCACTGTGCGAAATTTTCGGATTTGTTAAAAACAGAAGCAGCTATTTTGCGTTACCCACTCCGGGTCCGGCGAGGGGCTGCTTTTTTATAGGGACACCACCATCCCCTTTGTAGGACCGGTTCACCCAGGATACCGAGCTTTACATCCAGCCCCAAGCCGGAGAATAAAGTGGATGGGCAGGGGTCAGACTGGCGCTGGACACCGTGTTCGGAAAAGACTGGTCAAGGGTTAAATTCTTAAAGTTCTCAATTGGTTTCTTTTTTCGCTCAATGATGCTGTCAACATATGAACAGAACTCTGTCCCTGTAGAGTTTTTAGCTGGTTAAAATGATCCTCGAGCTCTAATTTTGATCTATCTCCAGAGGAAATGCGCTTGTTAATTAAATCCTCAGCGTTATCCCTATCAGCTATAACGCATTCGGTTCCATGTCTGACATGAATTGTTCAAGGCTGTACCGGTCTGTCTCTGTCAAGTACGAAAACAAACCCCCATGATATGCCCTCCGAATCCAACACCCGCTCTGCCGCATGTCAAGAGCGGATTGCTGTTTTTATCATGGAAAGTATAACATTTTATTCATACTTGCGCAAGTATAAATTCGATAATTCGCGCATTGGAAAATGGTGCTGCGCACCAACTGCCGGGCCGGAGATGTTGCCCTTGCCTGCGGTCTCTGGCTATCGAGCATCTGACGGGCCGCATTCAGAGCTTTTACACTGATTTGATTGCCGCTCATATGATAAACATTATCGGGCTGAATGGCTTCATCCGTCCGGGCATATAGCAGCATGCCGGATACCGTATGCTGTGTTTCTCCAAACTCGGCGTCCTTGTTCTTCACATAGGTGAAAATCTGATACAGATTATTCGAGTGAAGGGTGTGGACATGATACTGTGTCTGCGTGGTATGGGTGTAATACTTGGCATCAATAATCAGCACTGTGTTGCGCCGTGAGAGTACAATATCGCTCTGCATAACCGGCAGCATAGTACCAATACCATCATCTAAGAGCCTGTTTAATATCTCGACGTGTATGGATTGGCGAGTGGATTTTTTGCCCTGCAAGGCAAAAATCCGCAGGCATCCTGACGGATGGCAAGGA
>JAAWIL010000207.1 GCA_022796315.1 Oscillibacter sp.
TATGAAGTCCACCGTCAGGCCGTTTCACGGCCCCTAGGGCGCCTATGCGCCCCAGGGTTGAAAAGAAGCATTTGCTTCTTTTCAACTGCGGTGACTATAACTGTACGATTTCCCGCTGAAACCGCCCTTTCCGGCGGGCCGCAACCGCTGGTTGACAAACTTCCACCCACCGCGTTCTTGTCAAACCCCCAGGAACGGCGTAGCATGAGAACCATCCCAACAAGAGGAGGAAACACTTTGAACATCTCAGAAAATATTGCGGATCTGCGCCGGAAACGGGGCTGGTCCCAGGAGCATCTGGCAGAGCAGCTGGGGGTTACCCGGCAGTCCGTCAGCAAGTGGGAGAGCGGCACAGCCACGCCGGAGCTGGAGAAGCTGGTGGCCCTGGCGGATCTGTTCGGCGTCTCTCTGGACGCCCTGGCCCGGGAGGACTGGACCCCCTCGCCTTCCACGGAACCCACCCATCTGGAGCGGCAGGTGGAGGAGCTGTCCCGGTACGTCCGGGGCTACGCCTATGACAGCCCCATCCGGCTCTGGGGCCTTCCCCTGGTCTCCATCCGGCTCAGCCGCAACGGCCTTGGCCGGGACAGCGTCGCCCGGGGGATCATCGCCATTGGAAACATCGCCCTGGGCGTTGTGGCTGTGGGCTGCCTGAGCGTGGGGATTGTCAGCGTCGGGGCCTTTGCCTTAGGCGTGCTGTCCATAGCCGCCCTGGCCCTCGGCGCGGTCTCCCTCGGGGCGCTGTCCGTGGGATTCCTGGCCTTTGGCAGCTGTGCCGTCGGCGTTTACAGCTGCGGCGTCGCGGCGGTGGCCTCAGACATCGCCGTAGGCGTCGCGGCCACGGCCAGCCAGACCGCCATCGGCGAACAGGCCGCCGGCGAGCACGTGCTGCTCTGGGGCAGCGGACTGACCCAGGCCCAGGTGGAGGCCTTCCTGCTGACGCACCACCCCAACCTCTGGCGGCCTCTGCTGCGGCTGCTCAGCTTCGCCGGCTCCGTGATCCAATAATCAACCACCTATGACGCGGGCGGCTCTGCTTTTGCGGAACCGCCCGCGCGCTTTTTCCGCCGGTCCTGCGGACGCAAAAGGTGCCAGGGGGAATCCCCCTGGCACCACAATGATATATTCCCTCAGCGGAACTGCCCCATCTGGGCGTCCTCTCTCAAGCGGAAGGCGCTCACCAGCCGCTTGAGCAGGCTGGCCTGGGAGGACAGCTCCTCGCTGGCCGCGGCGCTCTCCTCGCTGGTGGCGGAGTTGGTCTGCACCACGCTGGCAATCTGATTGATGCCCTCGGTGACCTGGCTGATGGAGGCGGTCTGGCTCTCCACGGCCTCCACCACGATGGCCATTTTTTCCGTTACGCCGCCGGCGCTCTCACTGGTGCGCCCCAGGGACTCTGTGACCTTCTTCACCACGTCGCTGCCCTCGGCCACCGCCGTGATGGACCCCTCGATCAGGTCCTTGGTGGCCTTGGCGGCCTCGTCAGACTTGGTGGCCAGGTTCCGCACCTCGTCGGCCACCACGGCAAAACCCTTGCCGGCGCTGCCCGCCCGGGCCGCCTCCACGGCGGCGTTCAGGGCCAGGATGTTGGTCTGGAAGGCAATATTCTCAATCGTATCAATGATCTTGGCGATCTCCTCGGAGGACTTGGAGATGTGTCCCATGGCCTCGTTCAGCTGCTTGACATACTCCACGCTGATTCCCAGCTGCGCGCCGGCCTGCTCCACAAAGTGACCGGCCTCCCGGGTGGCCTGGGCGGTCCTCCGGGAGCTCTCGGAGATCTCGCCCACGGTGGCGGACAGCTCCTCCACGGAGCTGGCCTGCTCGGTGGCGCCCTGGGCCAGGGCCTGGGCGCTGTTGGAAACCTGATCGGACCCGGAGGCCACCTGGCCGGCGCTCTCCCGGATCTGGCTCATGGTGTCGCTGAGTCTGGTTACGATGCTGTCCAGAGACACCCGGATGGAACTGAAATCCCCCACGTAGTCCTGCTGGGCGCCGCTGGTCAGATCTCCGCCGGCAATGGCGTCCAGCACGCCGGCAATCTCACCGATGTACGAGCGCAGGCGGTGAATCGTCGCCTCAAAGCTCCGGCCCAGGTCCCCGATTTCGTCATTGGAGGACGCGCTGATGCGGATCTCCTCGCCGCCAAGGCCCAGGCGGCCCTGCTCCAGGTATCCGGCCACCTCCGTGAGCTCCGCCAGGGGGCTGGAGATTACGCGCTTCAAATATCTGGCCATAATGACGACACAGACCGCAATGACCAGGAGGCTGACCAGCGCGGACAAAATGATCGTCATCCGAACCTGCTGGTTGACCTCCGCGCTGGAAATACCCGCAAACAGCAGTCCGTTCACCGCTCCGCCGGCATCCCGGGTAGGCACATAGGAGCACAGGTACTCCTGATCCAGAATGGTAGCCCGGCCCACATAGGAGCTCCCCTGCTGGAGAACGGTCTTCACCAGATCCGCGGAGAGCTTGGTTCCCACCACCCGTTCTCCGTTTTGGATCACGGTGGTATAGGCCCGGGTATCGCCCTCAAAAATCGTAAATTCACAGCCCATACGGCTCTTCAGCTCATCCAGCAGCTGGTTGTCGGCCTCTGCGCCGCCCTGGCTCAGCATATAAGCCAGCATGTTGGTGCCGTCTGTACAGCGCTCTTCCAGCATCTTGGTGGTCAGGCTGCGGAACATGGTCACACACATGACCACAGCAAAAACCACCGACACAACCTGCATAATAACCACCACATTGCCCACCTTCTGGCCAATGCGTCTCCGTTTCCCGCCGGACTGGCCCTGGGGAAGCTGAATCTTTTTCATGCTCGCTCACTCCATCTGTTAAAATCTTCATCGGCAGGCATATTGCCTATCTTGTTCATTATAATGAAAAACAGCAGCCTTGGCAAGACCGTTTTTCTCTTTTCTGCGGAAGGGACAAAGCCTCTATTGAAGATCTTAAAAATTCATGGTATAATGCAAAAAAAAGCAGCCCCTCTGCCGTTCTCCGCCGCCCCGCGCGGGCGGAGCGCAGCCCCAGAGGAGGATGATCAGCAAAGCGAGGGATTTTCCATGGAACACAGCAGCGGCTCTCCGCACAAGGAACCCCAGAATCTGTCCAGCTACATCGGGCCATTGGACAGCGGCCGGGAGAATCTGGGCACCGAGATTCCCGTGTCCGTCTACCGTCTTTTGGAGTACTCTCTCCGGGAGGAGCTGGCCGAGCGTCTGGGACAGGAGGAGCAGATCAGCATCTTCCGGGGCGCCGGATACCGGGCGGGCGTCTTTTTCGCGGAGCACTTCCTGGACCTGACTCTGGAGTTTTCGGATTTCATCGCCCAGCTGCAGCGGCGGCTGGAGGAGCTTAGAAGCTGTACCAATAGGCGCCGGCACGCATCTTGACGGAAAATTTTTCGTCTGGCTGCGTCAGAAACTCTTGAAATCCGTCAGGATTCCTGCGAG
>JAAWIL010000208.1 GCA_022796315.1 Oscillibacter sp.
CTTGCCATCCGTCAGGATGCCTGCGGATTTTTGCCTTGCAGGGCAAAAAATCCACTCGCCAATCCATACACGTCGAGATTTTAAACAGGCTCTAAGAGAAACACCCTCCCGGCGGAGACCGGCCGCCGGAGAGGAGGATCGGAGGACCCTTCCATGAACGAGGAACTTGAGCAGATCGTCCACACGGACAACGTGCGCCTGGGGGAGGACGAGCAAAGCGTCGTCATCCTGGACCAAACCCAGCTGCCCAACCGCACCGTGTACGTGACCCTCCGGACGGCGGAGGAGCTGTACCAGGCCATTCAGCAGCTCCAGGTCCGGGGGGCCCCGGCCATCGGCATCTGCGCCGCCTACGGCATCTATACCCTGGCCCGCCAGATGGAGGAGCGGGAGTACGCCGCCTTCGCCCGGCGGTTCCATGAGCAGAAGGAGTACCTGAACGCCTCCCGGCCCACGGCGGTGAACCTCAGCTGGGCCCTGAACCGCATGGAGGGCGTAGTAACCGCCGGCGCGGGGCAGTCCTTGGAGGCGCTTCTGGACCTCCTGGGCCGGGAGTGCCGGGCCATCCACCAGGAGGACATCGCCATGTGCCGGGCCATCTCCCGGCGCGGGCTGAGCCTCATCCGGGACGGCGACGGCATCCTCACCCACTGCAACGCCGGCCCTCTGGCCACCTCCCGGTACGGCACCGCCCTGGGGCCGCTGTTCCTGGGCCGGGAACAGGGTATGCGCTTCCGCGTCTTTGCCGACGAGACCCGGCCTCTGCTCCAGGGGGCCCGGCTCACCGCCTATGAGCTGCAAAAGGCCGGCATCGACGTGACGCTGATCTGCGACAACATGGCCTCCATCGTCATGAAAAACGGCTGGGTGCAGGCCTGCTTCGTGGGCTGCGACCGGGTGGCGGCCAACGGCGACACCGCCAACAAGATCGGCACCAGCGGCGTGGCCATTCTGGCCAGGCACTACGGCATCCCCTTCTACGTCCTGGGCCCCACCTCCACCATTGACCTCAGCTGTCCCGACGGGGACCACATCCCCATCGAGCTCCGGGACGGCGCGGAGATCCGGGAGAAGTGGTACGCGGAGCCCATGGCCCTGCCGGAGGTCCCGTGCTACAACCCCGCCTTCGATGTCACGGATCATACGCTGATCTCCGGCATCGTCACGGAGCAGGGCGTCTGCCGCCCCCCGTACACCAAGAGCCTGGCCGCCCTGTTCGGCCGCCCCCCACTTTTTTGAGAAAGGACAGACTGTTATGACCAAGAGTTCCATTTCCGAGAGCATCCGGGTGGACAACGCCGAGATCGCCAAAGTAGTCCTGATGCCCGGCGACCCCCTGCGGGCCAAGTACGTGGCGGAGCGCTACCTGGAACACCCCGTCTGCTTCAACACCGTCCGCAACATGCTGGGCTACACCGGCGTCTACAAGGGCCGGCAGGTCTCCGTCATGGGCAGCGGCATGGGCATCCCCTCCATGGGCATCTACGCCACCGAGCTCTATACCCAGTTCGACGTGGACGCCATCATCCGCATCGGCTCCGCCGGGGGCCTGGGGGAACAGGTGAAGCTCCGGGACGTGGTCATCGCCATGGCCGCCTCCACCAACTCCAACTATGGCGCCGCCTTCCCCTTCCCCGGAATCTTCACCCCCGTGGCGGACTACGGGATGCTGGCGGACGCGGTGAGGTCCGCCCAGACCCTGGGCGTCTCCACCCAGGTGGGCAGCGTCTTCTCCACAGACCACTTCTACCACCCCTCTCCGGAGGTCAACCGGCAGGCCCGGGACCTGGGGATGCTGGCGGTGGAAATGGAGACCGCCGGCCTCTACTGGATCGCCTCCGCCTTCCACAAGCGGGCGCTGAGCGTCCTCACCATCTCCGACCACCTCTTTACCGGCGAGTCCCTCCCCGCCCAGGAGCGTCAGGAGTCCTTCCATGAGATGATGGAGGTGGCCCTGGAGACCGCCTGGCGCTGCCTGGAGTGCGCGCCTTGATCCCACGCGCTTCCCTGAACAGGACGGCGCCCCCGGCTTTCGCCGGGGGCGCCGTGTCCTTCCGCCGGACAGGGCCCGCTCCCCTCAAGGGGCGGGAAAGAACAGCCGCACCGCCAGGGCGGAGGCGAAGAAGCCCGTCAGATCCGCCGCCAGGGCCGCCGGTACGGCGTGGCGGGTTTTGTGAATACCGGCGGAGCCAAAATAGACGGCGATGGTATAAAAGGTCGTCTCCGTGCTGCCCAGCATCACCGCCGCCACCCGGCCCACGTAGCTGTCGGGGCCGCAGGCGGTCAGGAGGTCTCCGGCCACCGCCAGGGCGCCCCCGCCGGACACCGGGCGGATCAGCATCAGGGGGGCGGTCTCCGGGGGGATGCCCAGAACGTCCAGCAAGGGCGCGCAGAGCCCCGAGAACCACTCCATGGCCCCGGAGGCCCGGAACATGCTCACCGCCGTCAAAAGACCCACCAGGGCCGGTACGATGCGGAGCAAAACCGTCAGCCCCTCCTCCGCCCCGTGGGTCAGGGCGCTGTAAACATCCACCTTCTTCCCCATGCCGTACACCGCCACGGCGGCGAGCAGCGTCGGGATTACCAGGGAGCTGAGATTCACGGCCGCCCCCTTCCCCGGCGGGAGAGGACCCAGGAGACCAGCAGCCCCACCGTCACCGACAGCACGGAGCTGAACCACACCGACGGCAGGATATCAAAGGGGGTCCGGCATCCGGCGGCGGCCCGCAGGGAGGCGATGGTGGCCGGCAGCAGCTGGATGGAGGCGGTGTTCAGCACCACCAGGCGGCACAGCTCGTCGCTGGCCACGCCCCCGCAGCCCCGGGCCATCCGCCGGGCCGCCCGGATGCCCAGGGGCGTGGCGGCGTTGCCCAGCCCCAGCAGGTTGGCCGAGACGTTGGCGGAGACGGCGGCCATGGTCTCCTCGTCCCGGCAGGCCTCCGGCAGCAGCCGCCGCAGCAGGGGCCGGAAGGCCCGCGCCAGCCCGCCGGAGAGCCCGCAGACATTCATGATCTCCATGACGCCGCTCCACAGGCACAGAACCCCCGCCATGGAGAGGCTCAGCTCCACGGCGGAGCCGGCTCCCTCCACCGCCGCCGCGGCCACCGCGTCCAGCGTTCCCGTGGCAATTCCGAACAGCAGGGACAGCACCACCATCCCCGACCAGACCCAAGCCATGGCCATAAATTACCTACTCCTTCCAGAATTGTTAACTATTTTTGAACTTTTCATACTTAAATTGACAAAAGGTGACAATATATGGTATGGTTGCATCGATTCTAAGAGCCTGTTTAATATCTCGACGTGTATGGATTGGCGAGTGGATTTTTTGCCCCGCAAGGCAAAAATCCGCAGGCATCCTGACGGATGGCAAGGATTTTTAACGCAGTCAGGGCGGAAAATACGCCGCCAAGACATGCGCGGGGAGATTTTAA
>JAAWIL010000209.1 GCA_022796315.1 Oscillibacter sp.
CTTGTCGGTGTGGTCGCCGATGATCTTGATGGAGTTCTTGTTGGCGCCCACGGTGCCGTCGCCGCCCAGGCCCCAGAACTTGCACTCGATGGTGCCCTCGGCCGCGGTGTTGGGGGCCTTGTGCTCCTCCAGGCTCAGGTGGGTCACGTCGTCCACGATGCCGATGGTGAACTGGCGCTTCATCTCCGCCTTCTTCAGCTCCTCATACACGGCGAAGACGCTGCGGGGCGGGGTATCCTTGCTGCCCAGGCCGTAGCGGCCGCCGATGACCTGCACGTCGGTCCGGCCGGCGTTGGCCAGAGAGGCCACAACATCCATATACAGGGGCTCGCCCAGGGAGCCGGGCTCCTTGGTGCGGTCCAGCACGGCGATCTTCTTGGCTGTGGCGGGGATGGCGGCAAGCAGCTTGTCGGCGCGCCAGGGACGGTACAGCCGCACCTTGATGAGGCCCACCTTCTCGCCGTGGCCGTTCAGATAGTCGATGACCTCCTCGGCCACGTCGCAGATGGAGCCCATGGCGATGATGACGCGGTCGGCGTCGGGGGCGCCGTAGTAGTTGAAGAGCTGGTAGTCGGTGCCCAGCTTCTCGTTGACCTTGCCCATATATTTCTCCACGATCTCGGGCAGAGCGTCGTAGTAGGGGTTGCAGGCCTCGCGGTGCTGGAAGAAGATGTCTCCGTTCTCGTGAGAGCCCCGCATGTTGGGCCGCTCAGGATTCAGGGCGTGCTTGCGGAAGGCGTCCACGGCCTCCATGTTGCACATCTCCTTCAGGTCCTCATAGTCCCACACGGCCACCTTCTGGATCTCGTGGGAGGTCCGGAAGCCGTCGAAGAAGTTGATGAAGGGAACGCGGCCCTCAATGGCGGCCAGATGGGCCACGGGAGCCAGGTCCATGACCTCCTGCACGCCGCCCTCGGCCAGCATGGCGAAGCCGGTCTGACGGCAGGCCATGACGTCGGAGTGGTCGCCGAAGATGTTCAGCGCGTGGCTGGACACGGTGCGGGCGGAGACATGGAACACGCAGGGCAGCAGCTCGCCGGCGATCTTGTACATGTTGGGGATCATCAGCAGCAGGCCCTGGGAGGCGGTGTAAGTGGTGGTCATCGCACCGGTGGCCAGGGAGCCGTGGACCGTGCCCGAGGCACCGGCCTCGGACTGCATCTCACAGACCTTCACCGTGGTGCCGAAAATGTTCTTCTGCCCTGCGGCGGACCACTGGTCCACCAGGTCTGCCATGGGGGAAGAGGGAGTGATGGGATAGATCCCGGCCACTTCCGTAAACGCGTAGCTGACATAGGCAGCGGCGTTGTTTCCGTCCATGGATTTGAACTTTCTTGCCATAAACTCTTTACCTCCTATTTTGCCGCCAGAGGCGGTCGTCATACCGGCGCATCAACACCCGGTCTCTCTCCTTCCCGGATGCTCATGCGCCAGTATTATAGCACAAGCTGTTTCCCATGTAAACTGGGGCTTTGTTATTTTTAATACAAGAACTGCCTTTTTTGTGAAAAGAATAATTTTTTAAACTCTTTTTTGGTCATTTTTCACGTGTTTAACAATCTTTCCGGAATGCGGAAACGATTACCCGCCAGGCAGAATCGGGGAGGTTCCGGCCCGGGGGGAACCGGAAGGCGGCGGGGCGCCGCGTGCCGGAGCGGCGGGAGGGGGCAAAAGGCCCTTTCTTTTTGGCGGGAAATGTGGTATGATTTTCCCAAATGCCGGTCTTGCCGGCGCGGAACGGGAGGCGTTTGTTATGGTGGTTACCGTGCGTTCCATGGGCTTGAACGGCGTCGCGGGGTACGAGGTCAGCGTGGAGTGCTTTCTCTCCGGCGGCCTGCCCGCCTTTGACGTGGTGGGCCTGCCGGACACCGCCGTGCGGGAGGCCCGGGAGCGGGTCCGGGCGGCGGTGAAGAACTGCGGGGCCAAGTTTCCCGTCAGCCGCATCACGGTGAATCTGGCGCCTGCCGGCTGGAAAAAGGCCGGTACGGTGTATGACCTGCCCATCTTTGTGGGAATTCTGGCCGCCGCCGGGGAGCTGCCGCCGCCTCCGGCGGACGCGGCCTTTCTGGGGGAGCTCTCCCTCACCGGCGCGCTGCGGGGGGTGGCGGGAGTTCTGCCCATGGCCCTGGCGGCCCGGGACGCCGGCATCCGCCGCCTGTTCTGCCCGGCGGAGAACGCCGCCGAGGCCACCCTGGCGGAGGGCCTGACGGTCTACGGCGTGCCGGACGTCCGGTCCCTGGCGGCGCACCTGAGAGGCGAGGCCCCCCTGGACCCCGCGCCGGTGTGGACGCCGGAAGCGGAGGAGGGCGCTCTGCCGGACCTGCGGGACGTCATGGGGCAGGAGAACGTGAAGCGGGCCCTGGAGATCGCCGCCGCCGGCGGGCACAACCTGCTGATGATCGGCTCCCCCGGGGCGGGGAAGTCCATGCTGGCCAAGCGCCTGCCCTCCATCCTGCCGGATCTGAGCCGGGAGGAGGCCCTGGCGGTCTCGGGGATCTGGTCCGTGGCGGGGCTGACGAATCCCCGGCGTCCCCTGCTGACCCGGAGACCCTTCCGCGCGCCCCATCACACGGTCTCCGCCTCGGCCCTGGCGGGGGGCGGGCCGAACCTGCGGCCGGGAGAGATCTCCCTGGCCCACAGCGGCGTCCTCTTTTTAGATGAGCTGCCGGAGTTCCGCCGGGACGTGCTGGAGGCCCTGCGCCAGCCTTTGGAGGACGGCACGGTCACCGTGTCCCGGGCCGGGGGGACGCTGCACCTGCCCGCCTGCTTCCAGCTGATCTGCGCCATGAATCCCTGCCGCTGCGGCTGGCGGGGGCACCCCTCGGGGCGCTGCGGCTGCTCGGACCGGGAGGTGGCCAAGTACGTGGAGAAGATCTCCGGGCCCCTGCTGGACCGCATGGATCTCCATGTCAGCGTGCCCTCGGTGGAGTACGAGGCCATGCGGCGGAAAACCGCGCCGGAGGACTCCGCCGCGGTGAAGGGCCGGGTGGATGCGGCGCGGGCGGTGCAGGCCCGGCGCTTCGCGGGGACGGAGGTGTTCTGCAACGCCCAGATGAAGCCGGCGATGGTGGGGGAGTTCTGCGCCCTGGACAGCGCGGGAGAGGCCCTGCTGAAAAACGCCTTTGACCGCATGGGGCTCACAGCCCGGTCCCATGACCGGATTCTGCGGGTGGCCCGGACGATTGCGGACCTGGACGGCGCGGAGGGGATCGGGGCGGAGCATCTGGCGGAGGCGGTGCAGTACCGGAATACGGAGATTTTGAAGGGATAAGAGGACGGCCGTTTGGCCGTCCTCAGCCTGTCGAAAAGCGGGGGAGATTCCTTTGACGGGAAGGAAGGGTGTGTGCGGGAAACCCAGGAAGGGTTTCCCGCGCCATTTCAATCATAAGTTTTCAGAACTTTTTTAAAGTTCTGAAAACTTGCT
>JAAWIL010000210.1 GCA_022796315.1 Oscillibacter sp.
CTTGCCATCCGTCAGGATGCCTGCGGATTTTTGCCTTGCAGGGCAAAAAATCCACTCGCCAATCCATACACGTCGAGATATTAAACAGGCTCTGAGAGCTTCCTGAAGAAAAGGGGAGCCGGCGGGGCAACCCGCCGGCTCTGAGGCTATCGAAAAATGGGAAAACTGCTTCGACGGGAAGGAAGGGTGTGTGCGGGAAACCCAGGAAGGGTTTCCTGCGCCATTCCAATCCTGCCCAACTTGTTGGAAATATTTTTCCAACAAGTTGGGAGCCGGCGGGATGTCCCGCCGGCTCTATATGAAAAAAGCGGCGGCGCCAAACCCAGGGGGCGGACGCTGCGCGGGGCGGTTGACTGGGGGCGGCCCGGCCGCTTGCACCATCCTATGCGGGCGGGCGTCCCCCTGTCACCGCTGCCCCGCCGGACTCCCCCCCGGCCATGCTGCCGGAAACTGAAAGAAATGAGGCTGTTCTGATGATTAAGATTTCTCCTTCCATCCTCTCCGCGGATTTTGCCAACCTGGAACGGGATATCCGGAAAATTTCCAGCGCAGACTACGTCCATGTGGATGTGATGGACGGCGTCTTTGTCCCCAACATCACCATCGGCATCCCGGTGGTGAAGGCCATCCGCCCCACCACGGAGCTGCCTCTGGACGTTCACCTGATGATCGTGGAGCCGGCGCGGTATGTGGAGGCCTTCTGCGACGCCGGGGCGGACCTGGTGACGGTCCACGTGGAAGCCGGCACGGAGGAGAACATCCACGCGGCCCTGGACAAGATCCACGCCAAGGGAAAGCGGGCGGGCGTCGTGCTGAAGCCCGGCACCCCGGCGGAGGCGGCGCTGCCCTTCCTGGAGAAGGTGGAGCTGATTCTGGCCATGACCGTGGAACCGGGCTTTGGCGGCCAGAAGTTCATGGCGGACCAGATGCCGAAGGTGTCCGCCCTGCGGAAGCTGATTGAGGAGCGGAACCCCGGCTGCGAGCTGGAGGTGGACGGCGGCGTCTCCCTGGAGACCTGCGGGACCTGCGTGGCCGCCGGGGCCAATGTGCTGGTGGCGGGCAGCGCCGTGTATTCGGCGGAGGACATTCCGGAGCGTATCCGCGCGCTGCGGGGGTGAGGCCGCCCCAAACCGTCCCGGCGGCTCCGGGCCGCATTGACACAAGGAGGTATCACCGCTATGAGAAAAACCCTCGCCATCCTGGCCTGTAAGCTGGGCCGCTTCGCGGGAAAGCTGGTGGGCCGCGGCAGCTCCCTGCCGGGCCGGCTGGCCCTGAAGCTCTGCCCGGACATCCTGGCCCGGGTCACGCTGCCCCCCCGGATCATCGCCGTCACCGGGTCCAATGGCAAGACCTCCACGGTGGAGATGATCGCCGCCATTCTCCGGGCCGGCGGGCAGAACGTCATCTACAACGAGGAGGGCTCCAACCAGATTGAGGGCGTCGCCACCCTGATTCTCACCCACGCCACCCTGGGGGGCCGGGTCCGGGCGGACGTGCTGCTGCTGGAGAGCGACGAGCGCTATGCCCGGCACACCTTCCGGTTCTTCCATCCCACGGAGTTCGTGGTCACCAATCTCTACCGGGACCAGCTGACCCGCAACGGCCACCCGGAGTGGGTCTACGACGCCATTGTCCCGGCGATCCACCCGGAGACGGAGCTGATTCTCAACGGGGACGACCCCCTGTCCTCCTGTTTCGCCCGGGGACACGAGAAGGTGATCTGGTTCGGTCTGGACCGGTGCGCCATCTCCGGGGATACCCCTTCCGGGATGTACCGCGACGGGGCCTATTGCCCCCTGTGCCACAGCCCCATGACCTATGACTATGTACACTACAACCACATCGGCGCCTACCGCTGCACCAACCCCCGGTGCGGCCACCGCAAGCCTGCGACGGACTACACGGTTACGGCGGTGGACCTGGAGGAGGGGACCCTGACCCTGGACGGGGACGTCCAGGTGGGGCTGGCCTTCCGGAGCATTTACAACATCTACAACATCCTGGCGGCCTATGCCGCCTGCCGCCGCGCCGGGGTTCCCTCGGAGACCTGCGCCGCCGTGCTGGGCAATTACCTGCTGAAGAACGGGCGGATGCAGACCTTCCGCCTGGGGGACCACCACGGGACGCTGCTGACCAGCAAGCACGAGAACTCCATCGCCTATGACACGAACCTCCGCTATATCGCCGGCCAGAAGGCTCCCTGCCGGGTGCTGGTGGTGGTAGACGCGGTGAGCCGGAAGTACTTCACCAGCGAGACCAGCTGGCTGTGGGACATCGACTTTGACCGGCTGGATGTTCCCCAGGTGCGGGAGATCGTCCTCTCCGGGCGGTACTGCAACGATTTGGCGGAGCGGTTCTCCTTTACGGGGCTGAAGACCTGGCGGGTTCAGCCGGACATCGCCGCCGCGGCGGCGGAGTGGCGGGCCGCCGGGGACGAGGACGTGTATGTGGTCACCTGTTTTTCCGACCGGGACAAGGTCCTGGCCCACGTGGAAAAGGAGGCGTGAGTATGGAAGTTCGATTTCTCCATTTCTACCCGGATCTCATGAATCTCTACGGCAGCTACGCCAACGTCTCCGCGCTGCGGCGGTATCTGGAGCGCCTGGGACACACGGTCGCCGTGGAGCCGGTGGGGCCCGGGGAGGCGGCGGAGGTCTCCGGCGCGGATTTCCTCTACATGGGCGCGGGGACGGAGCGGGCGGCCCGGGCCGCCATGGAGGACTTCGCGCGGTTCGGCCCGGCAGTGAAGGAGGCGGCGGAGGCCGGGGCGGTGATGCTCTTCGCGGGCACCGCCATGGAGCTGCTGGGCCAGTCCGTCACGGAGGCGGACGGGACCGCCTACCCGGGCATCGGCCTGGCGTCCTTTACCACGGTCCACGGCGCTGTCCGGATTGTGGAGGACGTCTATGGCCGCACGGACCTCTTCCCGGAGGCGGTGGTGGGCTTTTTGAACAAGTGCGGCGTGACCTCCGGGGTGGAGACGCCGCTGCTGACGGAGGTCACCCTGGGCAGGGGCAACGAGGGACCCGGCCGGCCGGAGGGATTCCATTGGAAGAACGTCTTCGCCTCGGAGCTGACGGGGCCCCTTCTGGTGAAGAACCCCCGGCTGCTGGAGGTCCTGGCCCGGGCGGTCTGTGCCCGCCGGGGGGCGGAGTGGCCGGCGGACCGGCCCAGGGACCCCTGGGCGGAACAGGCCTACGCGGTGACGGAGGAACAGCTGAGAAAGCGGTGAGGGACTGCCCCGCCGAAGCGAAAAGAGGCCCGCGCCTATGGCGCGGGCCTCTTTTTCAGTCAAGCGCGGGGTCAGACGGTCCCGTGCGGCGGGATTATAGTCACCGCAGTTGAAAAGAAGCAAATGCTTCTTTTCAACCCTGGGGCGCATAGGCGCCCCAGGGGCCGTGAAACGGCCTGACGGTGGACTT
>JAAWIL010000211.1 GCA_022796315.1 Oscillibacter sp.
ATCCGCAGGCATCCTGACGGATGGCAAGGATTTTTAACGCAGTCAGGGCGGATAATACGCCGCCAAGACATGCGCGGGGAGATTTTATACAGGCTCTAATACCCGTTGACAATCACATCCAGCACCCGGCCCGCCACCGCGCCGGCCACGGCGTTTCCGCCGCCGCCGTTCTCCACCAGCACCACAAAGGCATAGGGCGCGTCCTCATTCCGGAGGAACCCGGCAAACCAGGCGTGGGGCGTCTGGCCCTCCCCCACCTCGGCGGTGCCGGACTTGGCGCACAGCTCCATGTTGGGGAAGCGGCCGGTGCCGTAGGTCTTTTCCACGTTCTCCGCCAGGAGCTCCGTCAGCCGCTCCGCCGTGGAGGAGGAGACCAGCCGGCCGGTTTTGGCGGGCAGCCGGGGCAGGGACGGCAGCCCCAGGGGGGAGACGGTTTTTTTGATGAGATACGGCTCCGCCGCCCGGCCGCCGTTTCCGATGGCCCCCATGTAGACCATCAGGGCGCAGGGGTTCACCAGATCCTGGTGCTGCCCCACGCCGGCCCAGCCCAGGTCCCCCTCGCTGAGCTCCTGCCACGTGAAGGACCCCTTGGCGGTCGGGATTCCATCCACGGTATAGCTGTCCGTCAGGCCCGCCTTCTCCGTGTACTGCTTCAGGGTCTCCGCCCCCAGCTCCGCCGCCAGCTGGGCGAAGGCCACATTGCAGCTGTTGGCAAAGGCGTCTCCGATGTCCTGCCGCCCGTGGGTGCCGGAGCAGACGATGGTCTCTTCCCCCAGCTTCACGCTTCCCTCGCAGGTCCAGGTCCGGTCCGGGAGGCCCGGGATCTTCTCCAGCGCCGCCGTCAGGGTCACGGTCTTGAATACGGAGCCCGGCGTGAAGGCGGAGGAGAGCACGCGGTTCAGATAGGCCCCCTTGTAGCGGCCGTTGGTCTCGATGTCCTCAGGGACATGGAGGGGATCGTAGCTGGGGGCGGAGACCATGCAGAGGATCTCTCCGGTCCGGTAGTTGTACACCGCCACCGCGCCGGCCCGGCCCTTCAGGGCCTGGTAGGCCTCGTAGTTGTACCGGGCGTCCAGGGTGAGGGTCACCGTGCCGCCCTTGTCCGCGCCGAACGCGCCGCCAATGGGGTTCCAGCCCGTCAGCTTGTGGGCAAAGGCGCTGAGGGCCCCGGTGCCAATCCGCCCCTGGAGGTCCCCCACCGCGTGGAGGGTGGCCTTACGGACGGTCTCATTGTCATAATAGGTCCGCTGTCCGTCCTCCGCGGAAGTGAGCACGTCCCCGTCCCGGTCCTCCACCTGCCCGGCGGTCAGGACGCCGTCGCTGTTGTAGAGGTGGCGGTTAAAGGCCGAGGAGGCCCAGCTGCCGCCCCGGAGGGCGTACCGCGCCAGAAAGAGGCCCATGCCCGCCGCCAGCATCAGCGTCAGACAGACGCAGACCACCGCCCGCCGCTCAATCTTCTTCATAGTCCACCTCCTCAGGGGCAAAGGGGTCTCCGATGGGCTCCGCCCGGCGGCGGGCCTCCTCTGTCAGGCGCTTCTGGAGCCCCCGGCGGATGGCGAAGCTGGCGTTCTCCCGGGTATCCGTGGCCTTCAGGTAGGCCAGCAGCCCCCAGGAGGACATCATGGCGGAGCCGCCGTTGGAGACGAAGGGGAATGTGACGCCGGTGAGGGGCAGCAGGTCCACCGCGCCGAATACATTCAGGCAGGTCTGGAACACCAACAGGGACCCGGCGGCGCAGGCGGCGATGATGTAGAAGCTGGACCGGCCCACCCGGCAGGCCCGGATGGCAAACACCGCCAGGGTGATGATGGCCCCCACCGCCAGCAGGGCGATCAGCAGCCCCCACTCCTCGCAGAGCATCCCAAACACCAGGTCCGTGTCCGCGGCGGCTACCCGGTGGAGCCAGCCCTCGCCGCCGCCCATGCCAAACAGCCCCCCGGAGGCGGCGGCGGACATGGTGCGGGTCTGCTGGTAGCCGGTGGTGGAGGCCGCCTCCCAGGCGTGGCCCCAGGAGGCGAAGCGGCTGAGGATATAGGGCTTGAACCGCAGAAGGATGCCCCCGCCGAACACCGCCCCGCCGCAGATCAGGGCCAGGGTGGCAAAGTCCCCGGAGCGGAGATAGGCCAGCACCAGGAAGGTCACAAAGAAAATTGCCGCCGTGCCGAAGTCGCTCATCAGGCCCAGCAGGCCGATGCACACGCCGGTCAGCAGGATGAACAGCGTGAGGTTCCGCCGGTGGAGCAGCCGCTCCAGGGTGGCGGAGCCGGCGAAGATGTAGCAGATCTTGGCGATCTCCGAGGGCTGGAAGGACAGCCCCCCGATGGAGATCCAGTTGACGGCGCCGAATTTCGCCGTGCCCAGCACCAGCGTGGCCCCCAGAAGGCCGATGGCGGCGGCGGCCATGAGCCAGCGGTTCTTCTGCACCCGGCGCAGGTCCCGCAGGAAGATTCCCAGCACCAGAAACAGCGCCAGCCCCAGCACCACGGCGGCGAACTGCTTCAGCAGGCTCCCCGGCGCGCTGGAGGCCGTCACCGCCAGGGAGAGCGTGGAGAGGAAGAAGGCGATGGTCTCCATCTCAAAGCCCACGCAGCGGCTCAGGCGCAGGACGATGGCGTACAGCCACATCACCGCCGTCAGGCCGCCGAAGGCCAGCAGGATGTGGGGGCTGGCCGTCTCCCCCGCCGCCTTGATCAGCTGGAGGCAGGCCAGCGCTTGGAAGAGGGTCAGCCACAGGAAGGACGGCCACATGGAGGCGGGCCGCTCCGTCCGGCGCTGCTTCTCCAGCTCCTCCCGCTCCGCCACTGTCTGTGGCAGGAAGATCAGGGGCACCCCGCCCAGGGTGATGGTGTCCCCCAGGTTCACCGGCGCGGAGCCCTGTACCGGCTGGCCGTTCACCTCCGTGCCGCCCTTGGAGCCCAAGTCGTAGATCACCCATTCCGACTCCCCGCCCCGGCACAGCGCCGCGTGCTGCCGCGAGACGCTGGGATATTGCAGCCGCACATCGGCGGTGGCGCCCCGGCCCAGGATATTCTCCCAGTGGGTCAGGAGCACCGGCGTGCCGTTGGGCAGGCTCAGCTGGCCCCAGACCTCCGGCGCGTGGGGCACCCGCAGCAGCGACCGCACCGCGCGGTACAAAATCAGCACCGCCAGCACCGGGAACAGGACGCGGACCAGAGCCGTGTACCACAGCCCCGCCGGCGATCCCTCCGCCAAGAGGGCGCTCACGCCCTCCGTCACGGCCCGCAGAACCTCCGTTTCCACGAACATCCGCCTCCTCTCTTTTGAAAAAACCGTCTCCGGAAGACCTCAGAGCCTGTTTAAAATCTCGACGTGTATGGATTGGCGAGTGGATTTTTTGCCCTGCAAGGCAAAAATCCGCAGGCATCCTGACGGATGGCAAGGAT
>JAAWIL010000212.1 GCA_022796315.1 Oscillibacter sp.
AAGGATTTTTAACGCAGTCAGGGCGGATAATACGCCGCCAAGACATGCGCGGGGAGATTTTAAACAGGCTCTAACGAAGTCTGGACGGAAAATACGCCGTCAAGACGTGTGCGGGGAGATTCTAAACAGGCTCTCACTGCCGCTCTGCCGGTCTGATTGTATCATAGCCGGCATTCCGTTTCAAGCCGCCGCCGGCATGAAACGCGAAAGGTCCTTTATTATACTATGGGATTCCGGGCGTTGACAAGAACCAATTCATAAAAAGAGGGTTTGGTGGCCGCCGGGGCGGCGCCCCAGGGCTGAAGCGAAGGGGCCGCCTCTTTTCCGCCGCGGCGGCGGGAGCCCCCTCCCTTGATCCAGGTTGGAAAACACCGGCGCCGCCCGGTTTCGGGGCAGCGCCGGTATTCGGTCACTCTTCCGTGCGGACGCCCTGTCGAATCCCGCCGATATCGTAGGGCGTGGTCTGGTACACGCAGTAGTTCAGCCAGTTGCCGTACAGCAGGTGGGCGCAGGAGCGCCAGCGGACCAGGGGCTCCCGGAGGGGGTCGTCCTGGGGAAAGTAGTACCGGGGAATCTGGATGTCCACCCCGGCGGCCACGTCCCGCCGGTACTCCTTGTTCAGGGTGTCCCGGTCGTACTCCGCGTGGCCCATGAGGAACACCTGCCGGCCCTGGTCCGTCTTGACGGCGTAGACCCCGGCCTCCGGGGAGCTGGAGAGGATCTTCAGCTCCGGAACCGCCTCGATGTCCTCCCGGAGGACGGTGGTGTTCCGGGAGTGGGGGACCCAGAACTGGTCGTCAAAGCCCCGGAAGAGGATGAAATTGGGGTCCTCCAGCGTGTGCCGGAAGACGCCGAAGAGCTTTCTCTCCAGCTGCCGCTTGGGGATTCCGTAGTGGTAGTACAGCCCCGCCTGGGCGCCCCAGCAGATGTGGAGGGTGGAGTGGACGTGGGTCTTGCTCCACTCCATGATCCCGCACAGCTCCGGCCAGTAGTCCACCTCCTCAAAGGGCAGGTGCTCCACCGGCGCGCCGGTGATCAGCAAGCCGTCGAAGGTCCGCTCCCGCACCTCGTCAAAGGTCTTGTAGAAGGACAGCATATGCTCCTGGGAGGTGTTCCGGGAGATGTGCCCCGCCGGGGCGATGAGCTCCAGCTCGATCTGGAGGGGGGTGTTGCCCAGAACCCGGGCCAGCTGGGTCTCCGTGTCCACCTTGGTGGGCATCAGGTTCAGCAGCAGAATCTGAAGCGGCCGGATGTCCTGGGTGATGGCCCGGGTCTCGGTCATGACAAAGATGTTCTCCTCCGTCAGCGTCCTTGTGGCGGGGAGCTGGTTTGGAATCTTGATGGGCATCAGTCCACAGCCTCCAGTGCCTGTTGGATGTCCTCAATGAGGTCCTCCCTGCTCTCCAGGCCGCAGGAGATCCGGATCAGCCCCGCGGGAATCCCGGCGGCGGCCAGCTGCTCGTCAGTCATCTGCCGGTGGGTGGAGGTGGCGGGGTTCAGGCAGCAGGTCCGGGCGTCCGCCACGTGGGTCTCAATGGCGGCCAGCTTCAGCCGGCCCATGAAGACCCCGGCGGCCTCCCGCCCGCCCTTGAGCTCAAAGGACACCACGCCGCAGGAGCCATGGGGCAGGTACTTCTCCGCCAGGGCGTGGTACTTGTCCCCCGGCAGGCCGCAGTAGTTCACCCGGGCCACCTTGGGATGCCCCGCCAGGAACTCCGCCACGGCCTGGCCGTTCTCGCAGTGCCGGGCCATGCGCACGTGAAGGCTCTCCAGCCCCAGGTTCAGGTAGAAGGCGCTCTGGGGGGAGGGCGTGGCGCCGAAGTCCCGCATGAGCTGGGCGGTACACTTGGTGATGAAGGCCCCCTCCTTCCCGAACTTCTCGGCGTAGGTGATGCCGTGGTAGCTCTCATCCGGGGTGCAGAGGCCGGGGAATTTCTCCGCGTGGGCCATCCAGTCAAAGCGGCCCGCGTCCACAATGGCCCCGCCCACCGCCACTCCGTGTCCGTCCATATACTTGGTGGTGGAGTGGGTGACGATGTCCGCGCCCCACTCGAAGGGGCGGCAGTTCATAGGGGTGGCGAAGGTGTTGTCCACGACCAGGGGCACGCCGTGGCGGTGGGCGGCGGCGGCAAATTTTTCAATGTCCAGCACCGTCAGGGCGGGGTTGGCGATGGTCTCGCCGAAGACGGCCTTGGTATTGGGCCGGAAGGCCTCGTTCAGCTCCGCCTCCGTGGCGTCCGGGGAGACGAAGGTGGCCTCCACGCCCATTTTGGCCATGGTGACGGAGATCAGGTTGAAGGTGCCGCCATAGATGGAGGAGGACGCCACCAGGTGGTCCCCGCAGGAGGCCAGGTTGAACAGGGCGAAGAAGTTGGCCGCCTGGCCGGAGGAGGTCAGCATGGCCGCCGCGCCCCCCTCCAGGGCGGCGATCTTGGCCGCCACGGCGTCGCAGGTGGGATTTTGCAGCCGGGAGTAAAAATAACCGCTGGCCTCCAGGTCAAAGAGCTTGCCCATATCCTCGCTGGTGGTATACTTAAAGGTCGTGGACTGGACGATGGGGATCTGCCGGGGCTCTCCGTTGCCGGGGGTGTAGCCCCCCTGGACGCAGACGGTCTCTGGACGGTAATGATTCATGGCATTGCGCTCCTTTCACAGCATTGGGACGAAAAAAGCTCCCGCCCCAAAGGATTTCCTTTGAGACGAAAGCCCGTGTCAGCTTCCGCGGTACCACTCAAATTGCGCCGGCCTTCCGGCCCCGCGCCTCTCATGGGGCCCAGCAGCCCCTCCGCCCTAACGCGGCGCCGCGGGATGCCCTACCGTATCGAACATCCGGCTCAGGAGCCATAGGACCTGGGGACCCTTCCCGCCGGCTTCCACCGCCCGCCGGCTCTCTGGAGGTCCGTGTCCCCGTCCCTCTCCGTCATTGCTTTGGATTCATTATAAAAAGAGCGCCGGGATTTGTCAACCGTGGATTTTGCGGTTTCCCTCCCATCGTATGATTCCCGAATTTTTAATTTGGGAATCATACGAACCGGGGCGCACCGCAGGGGCGGCAGCCTGCGGCGGCTCGGGCGGCCGATCGCCGCCCCTACTGGACATCCCGCCCGCTCCGTGTTATGATATAGTCAGACCGCTTGAAAACCGGTACTCGATTTTCAAGGCGGGCAGCGCCCGCCGGCCCATGGAATGGACTGTGTCTTGCCTGTGAAGTCCGCCGTCAGACCGCTTCGCGGCCCCTGCGGCGTATAAGAGCCTGTTTAAAATCTCCCCGCGCATGTCTTGGCGGCGTATTTTCCGCCCTGACTGCGTTAAAAATCCTTGCCATCCGTCAGGATGCCTGCG
>JAAWIL010000213.1 GCA_022796315.1 Oscillibacter sp.
CGCAGGCATCCTGACGGATGGCAAGGATTTTTAACGCAGTCAGGGCGGATAATACGCCGCCAAGACATGCGCGGGGAGATTTTAAACAGGCTCTTACGCGCTCTTGGAGAGCGTATAGCCGCTCAGATATCCCTTGCGGGGCTCCGCGCCGTGGCTGAGGGGGTTCACCCGGACGCCGCCCTCGGTGATCTCAAAATGGAGGTGGGGTCCCGTGGAGTTGCCGGTGGACCCGGTGATGCCAATGACGGCTCCCTGGCTCACGTACTGCCCCACGCTGACCTTCCGCTGGCTCATGTGGCCATAGAGGGTGGTGTTGCCGCTGCCGTGGGAGATGACCACGTACTCCCCGTAGGAGCTGCTCCGCTGGGAGACGATCACCGTGCCCGCCTTCGCGGCGTAGATGGGGCTGGTGTAGCCCACCCGGCCGATGTCCGTTCCCTTGTGGTTGGTGGAGCCGATGCCCCCTGGGGACTGCCGTCCGCCCACGGTGGAGGTGATATACCGGCTGTCCACCGGCCAGATGTACCCGCCGGGGTTGGAGTGGCTGGACTGCCCCTGGGCCGCCTGCTGCGCGGCCAGCTCCCGGCTCAGCCGCTGGATCTCCGCCTGGATCTGCTTCTGCTCATCCTCCAGGCCGTCGATCTCCGCCTCCGTGGCCGCCTCGTCCTCCGCCAGGGCCTGGATCACCGCGTTGGCCTGGTCCCGCAGGCCGCTGAGCTCCTTCTTCTTGGCCACCAGCTCCGCCTTGGCCTCCTCGCTCTCGGCCTTGCTGGCCTCCAGTTGGCTCTTCTTCTCCTCAATCTCCGCCTGGAGGGCCTTCAGCTCGTCAATCACCCGCTGGTCCGCGTCCATGATCTCGTTGATGATATCCAGCCGGCCCAGGAGGTCTGAGAAGCTGCTGGCCCGGAACAGCACCGACCAATAGCTGACCTCCCCCTGCTCCTCCATGGCCCGGACCCGGTCGCAGAAGAGCTCGTACTGGGCGGCCTCCCGCTCCTGGGCGTCCGCCAGGTCCGCCTCCGACTGGGCAATCAGGCTGGCGTAAGCCGAGATCTGCTCCTCCACGTTGGCAATCTCGGAGCTGGTGGCGGTAATCTGCTTGTCCAGGTTGTTCTTCCGCTCCATGGCCTGGCTCTTGTCCTTGGACAGCCGGTCCAGCTCTGCCTGAAGGGTCTTCTTCTGATCCTTCAGCGCCCCGGCGTCGCCCTTCAGGGCGTCGATGTCCGCCTGGGTCACCAGGGCCGCCGCCGGGTCCGCCGCCACAAAGCACAGCGCCAGGCAGAGGGCCAGGAGCTGCCGGGCCAGACGGCGAAAGCGGGAAACATTCTTCATAGCAGGAACCTCTCTTCCCATCAGAACTCCGTAATTCATCTCCGGGGAATCCCCATTCCCTCCGAGATCAAACCTGCAAAAACTTCCGGATCGCCGAAAGGCTGCCGCCCACGCCGATCACCAGGCCCGCCCCGGCGAACACCACCGCCACCGGCACCCACAGCTGGGTGAAGGGGACGATCTGAATCAGCTGCAGGGCGTCGTTGCTGTCCACTCCCTGGGCCACGGCGGCATACAGTCCCCACTGCAGGAAAAACGCCAGGGCCGCGCCCAGAACGCCGATCATCAGCCCCTCGTAGACGAAGGGCCAGCGGATGAAGCCGTTGGTGGCGCCCACCATCCGCATGATGGCAATCTCCTCCCGGCGGTCAAAGGTGGTCAGGCGAATGGTGTTGGAGATGATGAACACCGACACCACAAACAGAATGAGGATCAGCGCCACACAGACCACCGTGGCGATGTCCCGCATGGTGGTGAAGCCCCCGGCGATCTCCTCATAGGCGTTGACCTTGGCAATGCCGGGCACCGCCCGCACCGCCTCGGCGGTTTCGCTCTGGAGCTCCAGGTCCGTCAGCTTGATGGCGTAGCGGTCCCGCAGGATCTGCGGGTCCAGATTCTGGAGCATCTCCTCCTCCGGGTACTTGGCCGAGAACTCCGCCATGGCCTGCTCCTTGCTGATGTAGGTGGCGGAGGCCACGTTGGGCACCGCCAGCAGCTCCCTCTGGAGGCCCTTGGCCTGGTTGGGCGTGTAGTTCTCCTCCACATAGGCCAGGATCTCGTTCTCCTGCTCCAGGTCCCGCAGCAGCTCGTTGGCGTTCACCGCCACCAGGGTGAAGGTGCCCATAATCAGAAGGCACGCCACGGTGATGCCGATGGCCGCAAAGGACATGAAGCCATGACTGAACATGTTCGAGATGCCCTCCCGAAAAAAATAGCCAAAATCGTGTCTACGCATGAACGCGTCCTCCCACATAGCCGCCGATGCTGTCCTTGACCACGCGGCCGGATTCAATGGCAATCACCCGCTTGCCGAAGCGGTCCACCAGATCCCGCTCGTGGGTCACCACCATCACGGTGGTCCCCAGCTGGTTGATCTTCACCAGCAGGCTCATCAGCTCCAGGGACCGCTCCGGGTCCAGGTTGCCGGTGGGCTCGTCGGCGATGATGGTGTTGGGGTTGTTCACCAGGGCCCGGGCAATGGCCACCCGCTGCTGCTCTCCGCCGGAGAGCTCCGTGGGGTGGCTGTGGGTCTTTCGCTCCAGCCCCACCAGGTCCAGCACATAGGGAATCCGGCTCCGGATCTCCTTGGGGCTTGCGCCCACGGCCCGCATGACGAACTCCAGATTTTCATACACGGTCTTCTTCTCAATGAGCCGGAAGTCCTGGAAGATGACCCCCAGGGTCCGCCGCATCCTGGGGATCTGCCGCTCGGAGATGTTGGAGGTGGAGAAGCCGTTGATCATGATCCTTCCGGCGCAGGGCTCCACCTCTCCGGTGAGAAGCTTGATGATGGTGGATTTTCCGGAGCCGGAGGGCCCCACCAAGAACACAAACTCCCCGTCCTCGATGGTCAGCGTGATCCCCCTGATAGCACGGGTCCCGTTGCCGTACTCCATCTCCACGTCCTTCATTCGGATCATACCATGTCCTCCCCCGCAGTCTCTTCTCCGCCTGACGGCGGTTCTTTTCTGTCGTGCCCCCCATTATATCTGTTTTCCCCGCACATTGCAAGACGTTTCCGCAGGGTCTCCCGGGGCGCCTCCCGCCGGACGGCAGGAAACCGCATTCCCTGTAAGAATACGGCGGAGGTGTGGAAAATGTTTCCTGCCGGCAAAAATTTTTTTAAGAGCCTGTTTAAAATCTCGACGTGTATGGATTGGCGAGTGGATTTTTTGCCCTGCAAGGCAAAAATCCGCAGGCATCCTGACGGATGGCAAG
>JAAWIL010000214.1 GCA_022796315.1 Oscillibacter sp.
CCCTGCAAGGCAAAAATCCGCAGGCATCCTGACGGATGGCAAGGATTTTTAACGCAGTCAGGGCGGAAAATACGCCGCCAAGACATGCGCGGGGAGATTCTAAACAGGCTCTAAGGCCGAAACAAGCGAGGAGGATGGAGATGTCAATTGCGGAGAACATTGCCCGGGTGCGGGCGGAGATCGCGGAGGCGGCCCGGTCGGCGGGCCGGGACCCCGGGGAGATCACCCTGGTGGGAGCCAGCAAGATGAACGGCGCCGAGGCCTGCCGGGAGGCGGCCCGTGCCGGCATCGACGCCCTGGGGGAGAACCGGGTGCAGGAGATGGTGAAAAAGCTGGCGGAGCACGCCTATGACGGCGTTCCCCTGCACTTTATCGGCCACCTCCAGCGGAACAAGGTGAAGCAGGTGGTGGGACAGGCCGTCCTGATCCAGTCCGTGGGCTCTTTGGAGCTGCTGGAGGAGATCGAGAAGACGGCGGCGGCCCGGGAGCTGGTGCAGGACGTGCTGCTGGAGGTGAACGTGGCGGAGGAGGCGGCCAAGAGCGGTTTTCCCCCCGCGGAGATCCCCCGGGCGGCGGAGAGGGCCCTGGAAGCGCCCCATGTGCGGGTCCGGGGACTGATGACCATCCCCCCGGCGGATGCGGACCATGAGACAACGCAGCGGTATTTTCAGGAAGTTCGTACGCTTTATGTTGACATCAACGGCAAGTTGTTCCATAATGAACTTGTATATCTTTCCATGGGCATGAGTGGGGACTACGCCGACGCCATCCGGGCCGGCGCCACCATGGTCCGAGTAGGGACAGCGATTTTCGGTGCACGGGACTACGGCCGGCTCTGATCCCGCTTTTCCGGAAACAGATCTTGCGCCCCGTGCGCATACAGGAGGCTTTTCATGGGCATTATTGACGAATTTAAGAAATGGGCGCATCCCTATGACGACGAGGACGAGGAGTTTGAGGACTTCGAGGACCTCCCCCGGCGGGACAGCTTTGAGGAGCGCCGGAACAAGTACGACGACCGCCGCAACAAGGTGGTCAATATCCACGCCACCACGCAGCTGAAGGTGGTGCTGGTGAAGCCGGAGCGGTTTGAGAACGCCTCGGAGATCGCCGACCAGCTCAAGGACAAGCGGACCGTGGTGCTGAACCTGGAGTCCACCAACAAGGACGTGTCCCGGCGGCTGATTGACTTCCTCTCCGGCGTGGCCTATGCCGGCGAGGGCAAGATCAAGAAGGTGGCGGCCAATACCTACATCATCACGCCCTATCACGTGGACATCGAGGGCGACCTCATCGACGAACTGGAAAACAACGGACTCTATTTTTAAGGGGGGAACCATATGCTGACGCCCCAGGAGGTCTCCACCCGCGCCTTTGCCAAGGCCATGATGGGCGGATACAACATGGCTGCGGTGGATGAGTTTTTGGACGAGCTCACCGACGACTACACAGCGTTATACAAGGAGAACGCGGCCCTGAAAGCCAAGATGAAGGTGCTGGTGGAGAAGGTGGAGGAATACCGGGCCACGGAGGACTCCATGCGAGCCACCCTGCTCACCGCCCAGCGGATGGCGGACTCCATCATCCAGGAGGCCGAGGCAAAGCGGGACCAGATGCTCCAGGAGGCGGAGAGCGACTTGCAGCAGCGCGCCGCCGGCCGCCAGCGGGAGCTGGAGGAGTCGGAGGAGCGGCTGCGGCGGGGCCAGCAGGAGCTGGGCAAGTTCATCGCCGCCAGCCGGGACCTGTGCGAGAAGCAGGCGCAGTTTTTGGACCAGCTCCCCCAGATGGAGCTGGCGCCGCCGCCTCCGCCGCCGGAGGCCGCTGCGGCGGAGGAGATTGAGGAGAAGGTCCTGGCGGCCTTCCCGGTCCGCGAGCTGCCGGAGGAGGAGCCGAAGGCGCTGAAGGTGCCGGAAGAGCCGGAGGCGCCAGAGGCGCCGGAGAAACCGGGAAAGGTGGAGGAGATCCCCCCGGTGGACGAGTACCCGGCGGGCGATCCCTTCGCCCCGGAGGAGCCCACCCGCCGCATCAATCTGGAGGAGCTGAAGTTCGGCCGGAACTATGGCACCCAGGAGGACTGAGCCCGGAGCGGGGAAGAGGAAAAGCCGCCGGCTCCAGGAGGAGAGGTCTATGGAGAAGCACTTGCCGATCGTGGCCTTTTTGTACGATTTTGATAAGACTCTCTGCACCACGGATATGCAGAACTATGCCTTCATCCCCTCCCTGGGCATGACGCCGGGGGAGTTCTGGGCACTGGCCAACAGCTTTGGCCGGTCCCACCGGATCGACGGCGTCCTGGCCTATATGTACACTATGATCCAGGAGTCGGAGCGCCGGGGGCGGCCCTTCACCCGGGAGGACCTGGTGGAAAAGGGCCGGAGCATCGTCTTCTTCCCCGGCGTGGAGGACTGGTTCCGACGGATCAACGCCTTCGGCGCGTCCCAGGGGGTGCGGGTGGAGCACTACATCATCTCCTCCGGTCTCCGGGAGATCATCGAGGGGTCCTCCGTCAGCGGGGAGTTTCAGGAGATCTACGCCAGCGAGTTCTACTACGACGAGGCCGGCCGGCCGGTGTGGCCGAAGCTGGCGGTGAACTTCACGGCCAAGACCCAGTTTGTCTACCGGATCAACAAGGGGGTGCTGGACGTCTCCGACGACAAGACCCTCAACGACTCCATGCCCGATGACAGCAAGCGGGTGCCCTTCCACAACATGATCTACATGGGAGACGGCCTGTCCGACGTGCCCTGCATGAAGATGATGCGGGCCTACGGCGGCCAGGCCATCGCGGTGTACCAGGCCGGGAACCGCCCCGGCGTGGAGGACCTGCTGGCCAAGGGGCGTGTGGATTTCATTTTCCCGGCGGACTACAGCGCCGGCACCGCCCTGGACAACACGGTGAAGGACATCCTCTGCAAGATCGCCATTGCCGACCGCCTGGGGGAGGAGAACGCCCAGCAGCTGCGGAGCATCGGCGGGGATCTCCTGCCCAATCAGGTGGGGCTGTTTTGAGGGGGCGCGCCTGCTCAGCCTGGCCTGCGGCCATCCGTCTCCCCCAGGGAGGAAGCCGGGACAGGCCCCGCGACAAAAGTCCCTCCCGGTTTTCATTTTTTTAACAGGCATCCGAAAGGGATGCTCAGGCCCCGCGCAGGCGTGTTCCTGCGCGGGGCCCCAGCTTGTCGAAAAACGGGGGAGATTCCTTTGACGGGAAGGAGGGGTGTGTGCGGGGAACCCAGGAAGGGTTCCCTGCACCATTTAAATCATAAGTTTT
>JAAWIL010000215.1 GCA_022796315.1 Oscillibacter sp.
GACTTCATAGACAAAACACGGCACATGGATGTGCCGGCGGCCTCGCCCGCCTTGAAAATCGGATACCGATTTTCAAGTGTTTTGACTATATCAAGAATTTGTATCAGAACCTGTATTCAAAAGCAACTCAACAAGGAGCGATGAAGATATGAGCGAACCGTTTGTCTTTGACCCGCGGCATCCCCTGTGCAAAACCCCCTTTGGCGCCGTCCCCTGCGGCGGGGAGGTGCTGTTCCACTGCCGCCCCCTGGCGGTGGAGGCCTTCACCCACTGCGCCCTGGTGGTCCAGATGGAATTCGCCGGAACCAAGCGGGAGATCGAGATGACCCTCACCGGGCAGGAGGGGGACCGGAGCTGCTTCTCCCTGGCCTTCCCGGCCCCGGCGGAGCCGGACCTGCTGTGGTATCACTTTCGGTTCTGGCGGGAGGACCGCTCCGGCTGTGACCTGGACAAAACCGGCTACCGCAGCGACGGACAGATTCTCGCCTGGCAGCTGACGGTCTACCGGGAGAACCACACCCCCGCCTGGTTCGGCAAAGGCGTCACCTATCAGATTTTCCCGGACCGCTTTTGCCGCCTGGAGCTCCCCGACCCCGCCGGGATGATCGGCGGCCGCTGGGTTCACGAGAACTGGGACGAGCACCCGGAGTGGCGCCCCGACGCCCGGGGGGAGATCTGGAACCGGGATTTCTTCGGCGGCTCCCTGAAGGGCGTGGCCTCCCGGCTGGACTACCTGTCGGAGCTGGGGGTGGATACCATCTACTTCTGCCCCATCTTCGAGTCCGCCTCCAACCACCGCTACAACACGGCGGACTATATGCGGATCGACCCCATGCTGGGCGCCGAGGAGGACTTTCGCCAGCTCTGCGCCCAGGCCAAAGAACGGGGCATTCGGGTGATCCTGGACGGCGTGTTCAATCACGTGGGCTCCCAGAGCCGCTACTTCAACGACGACGGCTTCTATCCCACCCTGGGCGCGGCCCAGAGTCAGGACAGCCCCTACTGCAACTGGTTCTGGTTCCACCCCTGGCCCTCGGACTATGACTCCTGGTGGGGCATCAAGACCCTGCCCGCCGTCCGGGAGGACAACCCCGACTATATCAACTATATCATTGAGGACCCGGATTCCGTGGTCCGCCACTGGCTGAAGGCCGGGGCCTCCGGCTGGCGGCTGGACGTGGCCGACGAGCTGCCGGACTGCTTCATCGAGAAGATCCGCGCCGCCATGGGGGAGACGGACCCGGAGGCCCTGCTGATCGGCGAGGTCTGGGAGGACGCCAGCACGAAGATCGCCTACTCCCAGCGGCGGCGCTACCTCCTGGGCAGCGAGCTCCACGGCGTGATGAACTACCCCTTCCGCAACGCCTTGCTGGCCTACCTCCAGGGCGCGGACGCCGACTACTTCCGGGAGACCATGGAGACCCTCCGGGAGAACTACCCCAAGGAGGCCTTTTACTCCCTGATGAACTTCCTGGGCACCCACGACACGCCCCGGGTCCTGACGGTCCTGGGCGGCGGGCAGGCCCCGGCCTCCCGGGAGGAGCGGGCGGCCTTCCGCCTCTCCCCCACCCAGCTGGAGCGGGGCCTGGCCCTGGTGAAGCTGGCGGCCCTGGTGCTGTTCACCTTCCCCGGCTCCCCCACGGTCTACTATGGCGACGAGGCCGGCCTGGAGGGCTGGGAGGACCCCCTGAACCGGGGGACCTATCCCTGGGGCCGGGAGAATCAGGACCTCCTGGCCCACTTCTCCCGGCTGGGGCGGCTGCGGCACCAGTACGAGGCCCTGCGGCAAGGCGATTTCCGCTGGGCCTACACCGCCGGCGGCCTGCTGGCCTACACCCGGACCTGGGAGGACGTCACCCTGGCCACCGTGACGAACCGGGACCCGGAGGAGACCGTGTTCTCCATGCCCTGGTCCGCCCATGAGGCCACGGACCTGCTGACCGGGCGGGTCTACCACTCCGCCGACGGCTGGCTGCGGCTCCCCCTGGCGGGGCGGAGCGGCGTGCTGCTGGTCTAGGTCTTGTTTGGGCGTTTTGGCGTTTTTCAAGCAAGGCCCAAGAACCTGTATTCATAATCAGGGGATGCCGGACGGACGAGGATTTTTCTCGTCAGACAAGGAACAGCGACGCAATATGGCGGGAAAAAGACCGCCCAGACGGCGTTCATCGCTTGTGAATACAGGTTCTAAGAGCCGTTCAAGTTGTTTCACGTGAAACATTCCGCCTCCCGGCTGGAGAGGCAGGGGTGTTTCACGTGAAACATTTTCGCATTTTCCGCAAAATTTTAAAAGAATTTGAGAATTTCCCTTGTCAGGAAGAAGTTGGCTTGCTATAATGGCAAAAGGACACATTTTTCGCAGAGATCCGTCTTTTTGAGGGGGCATCTGCGGTCCATATTGGGAAAGTAGGTGCCGTCTTGGCAAGAATAATCGCCATTGTAAACCAAAAAGGCGGTGTGGGGAAGACCACCACCTGTGTCAGCCTGGCCGCCGGGCTCACGGAGGCCGGCAAAAGGGTCCTCCTCTGTGACTTCGACCCCCAGGCAAACGCCACCTCCGGCATGGGCGTAGATAAAACCCTTTCCAAGGGGATCTATGAGGTGGTCATTGATGAGGTTCCCGCCGCCGACGCCGTGGTACACACCCGCTGGGGAGACGTGCTTCCCAGCAACAAGGCCCTGGCGGGCGCGGGGATTGAGCTGATTGCCCTGGAGCGGCGGGAATTTCTCCTGCGGGAGGCCCTGCGGTCTTTGCGGGAGGAGTATGACTTCATCCTCATCGACTGCCCGCCCTCCCTGGAGCTCCTGACGCTCAACGCCCTCTGCGCCGCCGACGGTTTACTGGTGCCGGTCCAGGGGGAATACTTTGCCCTGGAGGGACTCAGCGACCTGATGAATACTGTCCGGCTGGTGCGCCGGTCCCTGAACCCGGGACTGGAGCTGGAGGGCGTTCTCCTGACCATGTTCGACGGCAGGACAAACCTGGCCTTGCAGGTGGCGGAGGAGGTCAAGCACTACTTCCCCGGGAAGGTCTACGCCTCCGTGATTCCCCGGAACGTCCGCCTCTCCGAGGCTCCCAGCCACGGCCGACCCATTATGGCCTATGACCGAACCTCCCGGGGCTCCGAGGCCTACCTGACGTTTACGGAGGAGTTCCTCAAGCGCCAGAAGGGCTGAGAGCCTGTTTAAAATCTCCCCGCGCATGTCTTGGCGGCGTATTATCCGCCCTGACTGCGTTAAAAATCCTTGCCATCCGTCAGGATGCCTG
>JAAWIL010000005.1 GCA_022796315.1 Oscillibacter sp.
TCTTTTCCAGACTCCTGCGCCTCAGCCCCTTCAGGCCTCCCGCAGCCGCCCCGCCGGACAGCTTCGTTAGATTACCAGATCCTCCTCCATTTGTCAATACCTTTTTTTCGATTTTTTTATTTTTCGCAAAATTCTTTCCTTCACACCCGGTTTTCCTACATTATATAGGCCTCGGTTCCTATTGTACCGCAAATCCATTTCCGCTATTCGCGCTTTTTCAAAATCTTCTGCGGCGCCCCTCTCAGAAACTTTCTCTCTCGCGGTTGACGGACGGGGCGCAAAGGGATAGAATAAGAGTACACTTTCATAAAATACCGCGTCAGCGGAAAAAGGAGTAACGATATGAGCGAGTGTACCCATGACTGCGCCACCTGCGGCGAGAGCTGCGGCGAACGGCAGGCGCCCCAGTCCCTGCTGAAAGAGCACCATCCCTCCGCCCGAGTGGGAAAAGTTTACGGCATTGTCTCCGGCAAGGGCGGTGTGGGCAAGTCCATGACCACCTGCCAGCTGGCCGTCACCATGCGCCGCCGGGACCACGCGGTGGGCGTCCTGGACGCCGACGTCACCGGTCCCTCCATTCCGAAGGCCTTCGGCCTCCACGGCCAGGCCACCGGCGCAGAGGATCATCTGGACCCCATGCTGACCCGCACCGGCATCCAGGTGATGTCCACCAACCTCCTTCTTCAGGATGAGACGGACCCGGTGATCTGGCGCGGCCCCGTGATCTCCGGTGTGGTCCAGCAGTTCTGGACCGACGTGCTGTGGAACTGTGACTACCTCTTTGTGGATATGCCTCCGGGCACCGGTGACGTGGCCCTCAGCGTCTTCCAGTCCATCCCTCTGGACGGCATTATTGTCGTGGCCTCCCCCCAGGATCTGGTCTCCATGGTGGTGGAGAAGGCTGTGAAGATGGCCGAGATGATGGAGGTGCCCATCCTGGGCGTGGTGGAGAACATGAGCTATCTGTCCTGCCCGGACTGCGGCAAAAAGCTCTATCCCTTCGGCCAGGGCAAGACTGCCGAGGCCGCGCGGCGCCATCAGCTGCCCCTGCTGGCGGAGATGCCTATGGACCCCGCCCTGGCGGCCCTGACCGACGCCGGAGACATCGAGTCCTTCCAGGGCGCGTGGCTGGATCACGCCGCCGATCTTCTGGAGGGAAAGTAATCTCATCCCCGCCGCGCCGTGCGTTCACGGCGCGGCCCTTTTCGTTTTCCCGGCATACAGAAAATGACAAAAAGCGGCGGCCTCAAATTTGTAAGGAAAAACAGTTGCAAAACCGGCGGAAATTCGAGATAATATCCGTATCACACCAAACACTTGAGAAAAAAGGGGGACTCTCTCATGCAGGAGCTGAAAGAGCGCATCGCAAAGGAGGGCAAGGTTCTGCCCGGCAACATCATCAAGGTGGATGGATTTCTGAACCACTACATCGACACGGAGCTCATGGACCACATCGCCGCGGAGTTCGGCCGCTATTTCAACATGGATGAGGTGGACGTGATCCTCACCGCCGAGGCCAGCGGTATCGCCCTGGCCGCCATCGTGGCCCAGCACTTCCGCAAGCCCATGATCTTTGCCAAGAAGGCCAAGAGCGACAACATCGAGGGCGGCCTGTATCAAAGCGATATTTTCTCCTATACTTACAAGAAGAAGGTCACCCTGCTGGTCAGCAAGGAGTGGTTCCACCCCGGGGACCGGGTGCTGATCGTGGACGACTTCATGGCCAACGGCGAGGCCATGCGGGGTCTCTGCGACATTGTGGAGAAAGCCGGGGCCAAGCTGGCGGGCATTGGCTGCGCCGTGGAAAAGGGCTTCCAGGGCGGCGGCGACCGGCTTCGGGCCGCGGGCGTCAATCTCCACTCTCTGGCCGTGATTGATTCCGCCGAGCCGGGGAATATCGTGTTCCGGGAGGACTGACCGCTCCGGCTTCACCGCCGTGGAGTGGGGCGGGGCGGAGCTCTCTCCCCGCGCCGCTGACCGATCGAACATTGAGCGCCGCAAGCCGCGCAAGCGGTTTGCAGCGCTGGTTCAAAAATCTCAAAAGAAAGAATGGTTCACCATGTCTCATGAAACCGTCATCATCCTGGATTTCGGCGGGCAGTATAACCAGCTGATTGCCCGCCGGGTCCGGGAGTGCCAGATTTACTGCGAGGTCCTGCCCTGCACCACGCCTCTGGAGGAGCTGAAGGCCCGGAATCCCATCGGCATCATTTTCACCGGAGGCCCCAACTCCGTGTATCTGGAGACCTCCCCCCAGGTGGACCCCGCGCTCTTCACCTGGGGCGTACCGATCCTGGGCATCTGCTATGGCTGCCAGCTCCTGGCCCATACCCTGGGCGGCCAGGTCACCGAGGCCCAGGACGGCGCCGCCCGGGAGTACGGCAAAACCGTCACCTATTACGACACCTCCTGTCCGCTCTTCCGGGGGCTCCCGGAGACCGGTGTCTCCTGGATGAGCCACGGGGACTATATGGCCAAGGTTCCGGCCGGCTTCTCCCTGACCGCCCGGTCCGACGCCTGCCCCAATGTGGCCATTGCCGACGAGGCCAGGGGCTTCTACGGCGTGCAGTTCCACCCGGAGGTCAACCACACCGAGCACGGTCTCCAGATCCTTCGGAACTTCCTCTATGAGATCTGCGGCGCCGCCGGGGACTGGACCATGGGGGACTACAAGCAGACCGCCATTGCGGCCATCCGGGAGAAGGTGGGTGACGGCAGAGTTCTGCTGGCCCTCTCCGGTGGTGTGGACAGCTCCGTGGCGGCGGCTCTGCTGGCCGAGGCCATAGGGAGCCAGCTGACCTGCGTCTTCGTGGACCACGGCCTCATGCGTCTCCACGAGGGCGACGAGGTGGAGGCCGCCTTTGCGCAGTGGGAGCTCCAGTTCATCCGGGTAAACGCGGAGGACCGGTTTTTGGTGCGTCTGGCCGGCGAGTCGGAACCGGAGCGAAAGCGCAAGATCATCGGTGAGGAGTTCATCCGTGTCTTTGAGGAGGAGTCCCAGAAAATCGGCGCCGTGGACTTCCTGGCCCAGGGCACCATCTACCCGGACGTCATCGAGTCCGGCGCCGGAGACGCCGCTGTCATCAAGAGCCACCACAACGTAGGCGGCCTGCCGGACTGCGTGGATTTCAAGGAGATTTTAGAGCCCCTGCGGATGCTCTTCAAGGACGAGGTGCGGCAGCTGGGCCGGGAGCTGGGCCTGCCGGAGTATCTGGTGGCCCGCCAGCCCTTCCCGGGACCGGGCCTGGCCATCCGGATCATTGGAGACATCACCAAGGAAAAGGCCGATACCCTGCGGGAGGCGGATTTCATCTTCCACGAGGAGCTGGCAAAGACCGGCGAGGACCGGAACCTGAGCCAGTACTTCGCCGTCCTCACCAACACCCGCTCCGTGGGTGTCATGGGGGACGGGCGGACCTATGACTATACCCTGGCCCTCCGCGCCGTGTCCACGGCGGACTTCATGACCGCCGACTGGGCCCGGATTCCCTACGAAACCCTGGACCGGATCTCCACCCGGATCGTCAACGAGGTCCCCGGGATCAACCGGATTGTGTACGATATCACCTCCAAGCCCCCGGCGACGATCGAGTGGGAATAGACAGCCTTTTCCAACAAGCCATAAAAAAGTGCGATTTGCGCATTTATTCAACAAGAAAAGCCCCGGTTTATGTGTTACAAAACGCACATAGCCGGGGCTCTCTTTCGTTGGAGCAACAAAAAGGCAACAGGCGCGGAAAGCGGGCAGACGGCACGGGGAGCCCATCTGCAGAGCGGCGTCACGATATTCTTTCATCGGAGGGATCACAGTGCCAGTATTCTTCAGCACGGTTTTATTTTTCGGCTTCATCCATGCGTTCGGTAATGTTTCGTTTTTTGATTTCCTGGCAGGCAATTACGGCGTTATACTCCGGAATCTGCGCCTTGCCGCGGATATAGGCCCGTCTGGAAAATCCAGCGGCCAATGCGTGCGGTCTCGCTCGTACCCCTCCCGCTCCTTTTGAAAAGGACGTTTTGCCGCGTCTATGGCGTTCGGAGTGCTAAGGGTCTTTGGTAATTTAGCACAAGGTCTGTCCAAATTGTGCGCTTCCAGTTTGGATAGATTCGGGAACCGATAAGGCAAAACCGGGCAGATAGCTCCAAACCATATCCGCCTGTGCCGCCGTATGGCCGCAAAAACCGGGCTTTCCGCCCATCTCAAATCGCCATGAGCCCAGGAGCCTCCTCCGTCACTCTCATCTCGTCATCTTCCCCAGGGCCCGCCGCCAAAACAGCCAGCGGCCCGGTGTCCAGCGAGGCGGCCAGGATCGCCAGCAGCTGAGTATTTCGGGGCTTCTGCTCCAAATGCCCGTGGGCCAATTCTTCCAGCAGGGGCCGGTTTTCCCGCCAAATGACGCGGCTCACAGTCCGGATGTTCCGCTCCACCGCTTTCCAGTTGGTCCCGTACTGCTTCGCCACCTCCGGGTACAGCCACTTCGTCACCAGAAGCAGCCGGTCCGGCCGCCCCACGCACAGCGATACCGCATAGGCTGTGTGGAAAAAACCAGTGTAATTTGCAGTTGCACCAAGCTGATAAAGCAAATCATAAACCGCCGTCATCACACACCTGCCCGTTCTTTTTCCCGGTCCTGCTGAAACGCCTTGTCCTTATAGTAAGCTTCCGTATATTTCTCCATAAGCGCTTTCCGCTCTTCCTCATGGAAGCCCAGTGCCACCATGATCTCTAAAATTGTTTCAATCCTTGGGATGTGCTTATGGCTTTCCATCAGATAAATCGCGTTTCGGCTGACTCCAATTTTGTTCGCCAGGACATGCTGAGACATCCCCTTTGTTCTTTTTCGTCTTTTATAGATCTCGGTTTCCAGAAGTTGGGTCATATGAGGATGCGTTTTCCATGTGTTGTCGAAGTTTGGCAATTCCAATACCTCCTTTTTTATAAGAAGCATATATGAATTGCTCAAACTTATCAGCCAAGTACAGTTGGCTTTGTAAAAATGCCCAATCAGGTAATCGCTTACTCTCACGCCCAAAAAGAGGCCCAAAGCTTGCAGCTTTGAGTTTCCGATCCCAATTCCCGTTTCAAATCTTTTATCAGTTTCTCACGTTGAAGCGCTTATTTTTTCGTGTTTTTCGCTTCATTTTTTCTCACCGAACATATATTTCGTTAATTTGCCATATGTATGTAACTGCTCTTGCTGCCGTGAAATCTGTGCATCCTGATTCGAGTGGAGTCCGCGTTCTTCTTCGATGCCGCATCTTGTGCGCATCCGGAAAGCAGGAAAAATTCAATCAGCAACCAAATCCGTCCACCTTATTCCCACAAAAAGAACATAATTCAAAGGGGATCTCACCATCTGGATGAGATCCCCTTTGAACAATTCCGGAACGTTCCGTTCTCCTTTTCAGGCCGCCGCCTGATGGGAGAGAATGAGCCAGCCGTCGCCGTTTTTTTGCAGCGTCAGGACATCGCTGATCATCTCATCATAGCGGTCCGGCGCTTCCCACAGCATGACAATATCCCCATCCCGTTCGCCATAGCATGGGACCAATCTGCCGGGTCCAAAGTCACTGGTAAAGGTGTAGAAGCAATCTGTCGCGGGAATATAGAACGCCGTTTCCTTCCAATCCGTGTGCATGTCCTCCACCGTAATGCCCGCATACTTCGTCAAAATTTCGTTGATATATGCTCTCGGAAGCCGGTGGCAGGGCGTCGGCATTTCGGTCACGGATAGGAGGTGATTGTCCTCGCCGCCGCGCCAATCCAGCTTCTCCTGAACCAGCTGGAATTCCGCCTCATCCTCTGCCTCCAGATCTCCCGCGCTGGGGCAGTAGGCCAGGAATTCTTCGGCGTCCATGTCGCGAGGGTCCTCGTATTTTGAGGTAAAAAAGCAGCTGATTGGGGTAGAGCCTCCCGAATAACCGCCCCACTCCTCATGGTAGTAGCTCTGTTCGGAGGCGGTAAACTCCTGAAACCACGTCAGCTCCTCCGCCGTGAGCGGGCTTGCGGCGCCTCCATAGAGGTCGGCCGTTTTGGCTTCCAGATACCACCGTTCAAAGGTATCAAAGAGCATCCAGTCCACCTGTTCCGGCCCTTGCTCCTGCTCCGCGTAGAGATTGGGCAGGGTAAACCACCCCTCGCCGCGTTCCGTGACGGCATGGAGCGGGACGGCGTTGCCGTCATAACCGCTCTGGTAGGCCGTGAGGGAGATCCCGTCCCCGGCAAACACGCAGCGAGCACTGTCATCGCCGTCCCACTCCGCCGGCGCCGGACAGCTTTCCCATGTATAGTCCCGCAATTCCTGGACGTAATGCTCCGCCCGAATCGCCGCGTCCGCCGGCCGGGTGTCCCCATTTTCCCCGGAAAAGGTCAGCTCGGCGCCGGATATTTCCAGACCGGAGAGAATCTCCTCCAGGTCCGGCACGCCCAATTCCACCGGGTCCACCGGATCGGGTCCCGGCTCCGAAGGCCCCGTTTTGTCCGCGCCGCATCCGGTCAAGGCCAGCAACAGGGCCGTTCCGGCCAAAAGACGCCTGATGTTCTTCACTGCTCGCTCCTCCTTTCCATGGGCAGGCTGTGCATGTTTCCCGCCACGAATCTGCGTCTTTCCTGCCCCAGCTCCCGCAAATTCCGGCTTTTCAAAAAGTATTTCTTGAGTATACCACCGGCACAGCCCGATTTCAACCTTTATTGGGATCACTTTTCTTTTTTTACCAGCGCCGCCGGTTTGGCCCGCCGCTGCAGCGCCGTCCCCTGTTTTGGGACGAAAAACCGCTCCAGATCCACGCCCTCGTGGGCCAGCAGCCAGCGCTTTTTCTCCAGTCCCCCCGCGTAGCCGGTGAGGCTCCCGCCGCTCCCCACCACCCGGTGACAGGGAATGACGATGGAGACCGGGTTGCGGCCCACCGCGCCGCCCACAGCCTGGGCGGCGCCCCCTCCGGTTCCCCGGCGGGCCGCCAGCTCCCGCGCGATGTCCCCATAGGTCCGCGTCCCGCCATAGGGAATGTCACACAGAATCTCCCAGACCGCCCTCCGAAACGCGCTCCCGGCAGGGGCCAGGGGCAGCTCCCGGATCTCCGGCCGCTCCCCCGCGAAATAGCGGTCCAGCCACTGTTTGGCCTGCCGGAGCACCGGGGTCTCCGTCCGTTCCTGCGGCTCTCCCTTCAGGGTGCCCAGGAAATACTTCTGCCCCTCCATCCACAGGCCGGCCAGATGCCCCTCCCGCTCCGCCAGCAGCAGCTCCCCCAGGGGGGATGGGTACGATACGGTATAGATCATAGCGTTCTCCTCTCCGCCATATGCCGGCGTGCGCAGCTTCTCCGCCGCTCCCGGCGGGATGGATGGGCACTTGTCTCCCATTTGCAGTCCGTTTTCCGTGCTGTTTCCCAAAATGGAAGTCACAGTTTCTCCCATTCCTGCCTTAATTTTTCCGTCTGTTTGACGATATATGAAGTAACGAACTCCCCAAAAAGGAGCCGCGCTTCCGGTCCGGCCGCTTCCCGACGGGGACCACTTTCATGAGATACGAGGTGAGGTTATGAAGCTTGTCAGCGGATATTCCTGCCGCCCGGGGAGCTCCCCCGCCGTCCAGAAGCAGGCGGCGGACACGGTGAAACGGGCCATGACGGACCGCTTCACCGAGCAGCTGAAGTCCTGGGCCAGGGCGGACGCCAAACGGGGCGTTTATATGTCCGGCGGATGCAATCAGCTCTGCCAGGCGCAGATGCGGGAAAAGGTCTCCCCGGACCGCTCCGCGCCCATGGGGCAGGTGACCTCCGCCATCCAGAAGGCCCTGGCGGAGCCGGACCCCACGCTGCGTTTTTTGAACCGCCTGCTGGACCAGCTGTCCGGAAAGTGCTCCGCCAAGATCCAGATCCGCCCGGAGGGCCAGACTGCAGAGCTCCGGGCCCCCAACGGCGAGGTCATCGCCAGCTACAACAGCCTCGGCAGCGGCTGGACGGAGATCCAGACCAAGGCGGAGGGCAAGTTTCTGAGCGAGAGCGCCGCCGTCTATTACCGGGCCTTCCAGGAGGCCAGGGCCGAGATGAAGGCCGCCGCCCCGGGCCCGCCCGCCCCGGACGGCGCCCCGGCGGTGGATGTGCTGGCCTAGGCGAACCGGACCGGACCCGCGGATTCTCCGGCAGGAAACAGGAAAGCTCCCTCCCGCGCGGAAGTGTGCGGGAGGGAGCTTCGTTCTTTTGGGGAGGCCCCCGGAAAACGCGTCCCCGGCCTACTCCGTGGGGAGCAGGCGGAAGGGAGCCGGGGCGGAGAACCCTCTCACATGGAGGATGTCCAGGTCCGCCGCTTCCAGGTCCGGCGCGCCGCCCGCCAGCGCCGTGATCTCCGCCCGGGCCGCCTGCCCGCAGTAGGCCCCCTTGGACACCAGGCAGAGCACGCCAGGGATCTCCTTCCAGGTCCCCCGGACCACACAGCCGCAGAACATCTCTCCATCATACAGGGCATACAGGGCCCGCTCGTGGCAGAGCAGGTAAAAATAGGAAATCCCCATCTGCCGGGCATACGCCCACATCATCCGCCGGGCTTCCACAAAGCCTCTGCGGCGGTTCACTGATTCCATTCGCAGCATCATAAACCTCCTGTTCCGGCCGCTCCGTCTCACCGGGTAAATCCCGCCGGAAACACGCGCCGGATTCCCTGGGAAGCGCAAGTCAAGGCCGCCCATAGGGCCTCCGGCGGCCTCCGTCGCCGCCGGGTTCCAACGGATCATCTGACGCGCCGGAGCTTCCTTGACGATATAATCAAAACACTTGAAAATCAGTATCCGATTTTCAAGGCGGGCAACGCCCGCCAGCACATAACATGTGCCGTGTTTTGCCTATGAAGTCCACCGCTAGGCCGTTTCACGGCCCCTGGGACGCCTATGCGTCCCAGGGTTGAAAAGAAGCATTTGCTTCTTTTCAACTGCGGTGACTATAGGATACCCCCAGAGTTTGAAAATGCTGTGAACGAATGGTAGCGAATTTTTGAATTTTCCATCTGGCGGGGCATCCTACCTCAGAGACGTGTGCCCCAGGGCCCTGAACAGGCAGGCCGCCAGCAGCCCCGTCACCGTCCCGGTCAGCAGGGACACCCCCAGCAGCACCGGCAGATACCCCACCGGCGCCCGGCTGCCCAGGGTCAGCACCGCCGCCGCCACCTGCCCGCAGCTGTGGGCCGCCGCGCCGCCTATGGACACCCCGTAGACCGACAGCCGCCGCCTGCGGGACAGCGGGATCATCGCCCCCATGGCGGAGAGCCCTCCCAGCAGGGAGAAGATCAGGGCGTTCATGTTCCCCGCGAACACCGCCCCCAGCAGGCAGCGCCCCGTCAGAATCAGCAGGGCCTGTCCGGGGCCCAGGGCGTACAGGGCAAAGAGGGTCACCACGTTGGCCAGGCCCAGCTTCACGCCGGGCAGGGGAATCGCCGCCGCCAGAGGGAAGAGATTTTCCAGATAGCTCAGGGCCAGGGCCAGGGCCGTCAGCAGGGCGCAGGTGGTCAGTTCCTTGGTGGTCAGCTTCAACTCCGCCCGCCCCCTTATCCAATCACAATATCCGGCCCGCCGCCGGTCCCGCCGCCCTCCAGGCGGATGATGATCCGGGCCGGCAGGCAGACGGCGCTCTGGCCCCCCCGGGTAATCGTGCCGGTGCGGACGCAGTCCTGGGTGGGACAGTCGGCATGGGCCACCCGGATGCCCCGCGCCCCCCCGGCGGGCTGGCCCCCCGGCGTGGAGACCGCCTCCCCGGCGCGGACCTCCAGGGTATAGCCGTTGTTCTCATAGATCCGGGGCGCCTCCAGCAGCTCCTCCGGCGCGAAGCGGTCCACCTCCCGGCCGTCCACCGTCACCACCGCCGTCAGACCGCCGGAGGCCCGGCCCGCCGCGCGGCTCATGGCCAGCAGGCATCCCCCGGCCAGCAGCACCACCGCCAGCACCACCAGACCGTCCCACACCGTGGGCCTGAGCTCAGGAGACCGTCTCATAGGCATAGCCGCTCTCCCCCTCCGGCGTAAAGATCCCCTCCAGGCCGGAGGTACTCACCACCCGGCCGTCCGCCGTCACCAGCACCATCTGGAAGTCGTACCCGCCGTTCCGCCAGAACTCCAGGGCCCGCTCCTCCCCCATAACGAAGAGCGCGGTGGAGAAGGCGTCGCACATGGCCCCATTGCCCGGCGTCCGGGCCGGGGCGTCCTCCCCCGCCGGGGCCACCACGGTGACGGACACCAGGCCGCTTTCGGCGGGAAATCCTGTGGCGGGATCAAGAATGTGGTGATAAGTGACGCCATTTTGCTCAAAATACCGTTGGTAACCTCCGGAGGTCACCGCGAAGGCGTCCTCCAGGCCCAGGGCGCCCACAAACCGCTGCTGTTCGGGATACCGGGGGTCCTGAACGCCCACCCGCCAGGGGTCCCCGTCGGGCCGGGTCCCCCAGGCCAGCACGTTTCCCCCCAGGGACACCCAGCCCCTGGGACTGCCCGCCTCCCGGAAGATGGTCCGCAGGCAGTCGGCGGCGTAGCCCTTCGCGATGCCGCCCAGGTCCACCTCCGTCCCCGGGTCCAGCCGGACGGACACGCCGTCCTCCGCCAAGCGGACCCGCTCCATGCCCACCTGTCCCAGGCGCTCCGCCAGAAGGTCCGGGGAGGGCACCTGCCGGGTCTCCTCCGTAAAGCCCCAGGCGTCCATCACCGGGGCGATGGTCACGTCAAAGGCCCCGCCGGCCGCGTCGGAATACCCCGCCGCCGCCTCCAGCAGACGCCAGAGCTCCCCGCCGGTCTCCACCTGCTGTCCAGAGCGCTCATTCAGGCGGCTCACCGCGCTGTCCGCCGCCGTCCGGGAGAGCAGCCCCTCCAGCCGCCGGATCTCCGCCTCCGCCTCTGCGGCGGCGTTCTCCCCGCCGTAGACGCAGAAGGTCATCGCGGTGTCCATGGCCAGGAACTGCCGTTCCACCGGCTGTTCCGCCGGAGCGGCGCAGGCCGTCAGCAGCAGCGCCAGGGCTGCCAGGGCAAGCAATCGTCTCATGTTCCGCCTCCGTCGTCTTTTCAAAAACTTATCCGCAGTATACCACGCTTTTCCCGGAATCTCAACCATCGTCCCCGCGGCGGAAAAAGATTCAGGGAATTCCTCTTGCAAATGGGGGAAAAGTCTGCTATAATACTGGAACGTGTCGGGTGTGTGTCCGGCATCACGGAAGAAATATGCCCTTTGGAGGTCGTAATAGATGTCTAAAAACACAAATAAGCGGGCCAAGTCCGTCAAGCGGGACGAGCCCATGAACGGCGCTATGAAGTTTTTCCTGGCTGGCTGCGTGGCGGAGCTGTATCTGCTGATTGTCCAGCGCTGCTACGTCCGGGCGGACTCCGATCTTCAGCGGATCGCCTGGTACGATCAGTACCTGTGGGTCCTGCTGGGCCTGGGCCTGGCGGTGCTGGCGGCGGGAGCGGCGTGCTCCTACCTCTGGCGGCAGGACCCGAAGAAGCGGATCATCGGCTGGGGCCTGGCCGGAGCCGGGGCGTATGTGGCCGTGGTGTCCGGGCTGGTCCGGTGGAACATGTCCACCATGACGCTGATGATGGTGGTTGTGCCGGTGGTGATCCTGCTGGGCATCCTGTGGAGCCTGTACGACCGGGAGTGCGCCCTGTCCCTGACGGTTCTGGGGACCTCCCTCATCGTCCTGTGGGTCTGCCGCCGGGTGATATCCAGCGCCTTTGTGGGAATTTACGTGAAGGTGGCCGTTGTGGTCTATCTGGCGCTGCTGGCGGCTCTGGTGTACCTGACCAAGACCGGAAAGCTTGGAAAACTCCTCCCCGCCAAGGCGGACCCTCTTCCGGTGCTTGTGGCCTGCGGGCTGTCCATGATTGCGATTGCCACCGCCCTGGTGAACCTGACGGCAGCCTACTATGCCATGTGGGCCCTGGCGATTGTGGTGTTCGGTCTGGCGGTGTACTATACCGTCAAGCAGCTCTGAGCGCCGCCTCTCCCCGGTTGATTCCATTGTTATTATAAAGAGCAGACCGTCCGTAGGACGGTCTGCTGCTTATATTTATTTCGCCGGAAGACTGTGTACAATCTGGGCACAGGCCCGGAAGGCCTCCTCGTCGGTCCGCCACAGCTCATACTCCGACAGGGACGGCAGCCCCATGGAGACCGTCTCCTTGCGGTAGATCATGCCGCTGTCCACCGGGCCGCTGCGGCCGCTGGTGTGGAACACCCGGATGCCCGTGGCCCGAAAGATGTCCTCGATGTTCTGCCGCTTCACGCCGCCGCCCGCCATGAGGTCGATCCGGCCCGCGGCTTTTTGAAAGAGCGCTCCCAGAAGGGGTGCTCCCGCCGCCGCGCTGGAGGCCTGGCCGGAGGTCAGAATCGTCCGGCAGCCCAGGCCGATGGCGGTCTCCAGGGCGGCAAAGGGGTCCCTTGTCATGTCAAAGGCCCGGTGGAGGGTCACCTCCATGCTGCCGGCGCAGTCCATCATCCGCCGCATCCGCGCCTCGTCCAGGTCCCCCTGGGCCGTCAGGGCGCCGATGACCACGCCGTTGGCCCCCAGGTCCCGGAACATCCGGATCTCCTCGCACATCTCCTCCAGCTCCTCCTCCGTATAGAGGAAGTCCCCGAAGCGGGGGCGGATCAGCACATTTACCTTGACCGTAAAGTCCCGCCGCACCTGGCGGAAGAGGGCGGCGGAGGGGGTTGTGCCGCCGATGGCCAGATTGGCGCAGAGCTCCAGGCGGTCGGCGCCGCCCCGGCAGGCCGCCCCGCAGGAGGCGTAGGAGTCCACACAGCCCTCGATCCATGGTTGATTCATATCCGGTTCCTCCCGTTTCTCGTCTCCGCGGTCCGGAGGACCTGCGGGCCCCTCTATCATACCATGTTCCGCCGGGTTCCGCAACAGCGGTCCGGCAGACCCCAACCCCAAAGGACGGTGCTCTCTCATGATTGAATCCCTTGACTACCTGCGGGAACTGAATTTCCCCTCCCTGGTGCTGCGGCTGACTCTGGCCATGCTCCTGGGCGGCGTCATCGGCCTGGACCGGGGCTACAAGCGCCGGGCTGCGGGCTTCCGCACCTATATGCTGGTATGCCTGGGGGCAGCTCTGGCGGGCATTGTCGGCCAGTACCTCTACGTCATGGGCACCACCGAGTGGGCCGAGATCTCGGCCTTGATTGACAACAAGAAGGTGGATGTCTCCCGCATCGGGGCCAAGGCCATCGGCGGCGTGGGCTTCCTGGGGGCCGGGACCATCATCGTCACCGGCCGGCAGGAGGTGAAGGGCCTCACCACAGCGGCGGGTCTCTGGGCCTCCGCCTGCATGGGCATCGCCATCGGAGCCGGGTTTTACGAGTGCGTCCTGCTGGCCTTTGCGCTGATCTTTCTGTGCATCCGCTTCCTGCCCTTTCTGGAGGTCCTGGTCATTGAGAACGCCCGCAACATGAACCTCTATGTGGAGTTCACATCCCTGGACGATTTGGGGAGCATCATCAGCTGCATCAAGGCCCAGGATGCCCAAATTTATGAGGTGGAGCTGAATCACGGCCGGCAGGAGCACTCCCAGCGGCCCGGGGCCGTCTTCTCCATCCGGCTGAACCACAAAACCCATCACGAGCAGGTGCTGGCGGCCATCGCGGCAGTGGAGTCTGTCACCACCATCGACGAGATTTAGGAGGGGTGCGCCATGCTATCCATCTTTGACGGCCTTCGGGACATCACCCTGGCCTCTGTGGCCCTGCGCCTGGTGCTGGCGGTACTCTGCGGCGGCGTGGTGGGCCTGGAGCGGGAGTACAAGCGCCGTTCGGCGGGCTTTCGGACCCATATTCTGATCTGCCTGGGGGCGGCCATGACCACCATGACCAGCCAGCATCTGTTTTTGAACATGCACTACTATCTGGACATGGCCCGGATGGGGGCCGGGGTGGTCTCCGGCATCGGCTTCATCGGCGCCGGAACCATCATCGTCACCCGCCACCAGCGGGTGAAGGGCCTCACCACGGCGGCGGGTCTCTGGGCGGTGGCCATTGTGGGGCTGGCCCTGGGGGCCGGGTTCTACGAGGGCGGCCTGTGTACGGCGGCCCTGATCCTGCTGGCGGAGCTGCTCTTTGCCCGGCTGGAGTACTGGATCATGGACAACGCCCCGGAGATCAACCTGTACATGGAGTACGCGGACAAGACCTGTCTGGAGCGGGTGCTGAAGCTGTACCGGGAGTGGAATCTCACCGTATTGAACATGGAGATCACCCGGGACAGCAGCAGCGAAAAGCACAGCGCCTGTGCCATCTTCTCCCTCCGGCTGAACCGGAAGACCAACGCCCGGAAGATCCTGGCGGAGCTGGGTCAGGTAGAGGGCATGGTCTCCGTGGAGGAGCTGTAACCGGAAGCGGGCGGCTCCCGCTAACGAAAACCTCTGAAAAGAGCGGCCCGCGCTGTGCGCGGGCCGCTCTGCAGGCTGTCGAAAAAGTGTTTTCGACAGCCTGAGCAAGTTTTCAGAACTTTAAAAAAGTTCTGAAAACTTATGATTGAAATGGCGCAGGGAACCCTTCCTGGGTTCCCCGCACACACCCCTCCTTCCCGTCAAAGGAATCTCCCCCGTTTTTCGACAAGCTGAAGAGCGGCCCGCGCTGTGCGTGGGCCGCTCTGCTTCTCAATTTATAGTCACCATAGCGGAAAAAAGCAGCCTGACGGCGGACTTCATGGGCAAAGCCCGCCTTGAAACTCGGGCCGCCGGTTTTCAAGCGGTTTGACCATATCGGGCGTCCTCTGAGGCTCAGTACCCAATAATCAATCCCTTTTCCATGGCGTAGAAGCTGGTCAGCCCCCGGCAGGGAAGGATCTCCACGCTCTTCACCGGCAGGTCCTTCAGAATCTGCTCCCGCAGGCGGCCGGCCCCCAGCATGTTCTCGCAGTGGGAGATCACCACCTCGGCCCCGGCGCAGTCCTTGCTGGCCCGCATCAGCGCCGTGATGGCCTGGTAGGTCTTGCCCTCGCCCCGGGCCTTGCCTGCCACGTGGATCGTCCCCTGGGGCGTGGCGTCGGCGATCACGTGGATGCCCAGGGTGTGCAGCAGCGTGCCCACCAGCGGCCGCATCCGGCCGTTTTTGATGAGGTTGTCGAAATTCTCCAGGGTGAAGCACGTCCGCAGGGCCGCCTGGTACAGCCGCAGCTGCCCGCAGATCTCCTCAAAGTTCCCGCCGGCCTCCATCAGCGCCTGGGCCCGCCGGATCAGCAGCACCATAGCCCCCGCCGTGGCCTTGGAGTCGATGACGCAGATCTCCTTCTCCGGGTGGGCCTCCAGGGCCATCTCCCGTCCCAGCATGGCCGCGTTGTAGGTGCCGGAGAGGTTCCCGGAAATCGTGAAGCAGACCGTTTTGTCCCCTTTCTCAAAAGCCTGGGCAAAGGCCGCCGGAGAGGGACAGGCCGTGGAGGACGCCGTCTTCTCCTCCGCCATGGCCGCCAACAGCACCGGCACCTCCAGCTTGTCGTCATCCACAAAGGTCTGTCCGCCCACCTGGAGCTGCAGCGGCACGGTCTCAAACCGCACCTGCTCGCTGCGGAAATCCTGCATTCTCAGGTCGCAGCTGCTATCGCTGACAATGTTCCACATCATCCGTTCCTCCTTGTGATATAGTTTCCAATACTATATGATACCCATCATACCGCAGTACCATCCATTTGTCAATGAAAAACTGGCCTTGGAGCGTGTCTGATTCCATCGGGGAAGGGGCTGTCCCGGTCAGGGGGTCCGGGTCCTGCCAGGCTTGCCGCTCTGAAGGGAATTCGGAGGTCGGGGGAGGGCGGGCCGGCGAGGGCGCGGCCCCTACAGAGAAATCCGGAGGTTGCGGAGGGACGGGCGGCGGATTGCCGCCCCTGCAGGGCCCTCCAAAGCCGCCAGAAAGTGCGCGTGAGAACACGTCCCCCAAACTTCACCCTTGACAGGACTCTTCCGGCGTGCTATCTTAATAAAAGTTCTTTTAATAACTGTTTTTTTTGAAACAACCGGAGGCGTCTATGCCCATCACACCCACCCGCCTGCTGCAGCTCTTCCAGCGGCTCCGCAAATACTATTACCACCAGTTTGACCCGCTCTTGGAGCGAACCAGCCTGTCCATGCGGGAGATCCACGTGCTGCTGTTCCTGGCCAACAACCCCCAGTGCGATACCGCCCGGGACATAGCCGCCCTGCGGGAGCTCAGCAAGTCCCAGGTATCCCAGGCGGTGGATCTGCTGGCTGCGGAGGGTCTGCTGCTGCGGACGCCGGACCGGGAGGACCGGCGGATTGTCCACCTGTCCATCACGCCCCGGGGGGAACCCCTGGCCCGGGAGTGCCAGCGCCTTCAGGTTCAGTGCGGCCGCCGTCTGCTGGAGGGGCTCTCCCCGGAGGAGCGGACCCAGTTCCTGGGGCTGATGGAAACCGTTCTGGAACACGGCGCACATTTGATGTAGTCAAACCACTTGAACACCGGCAACCCGAGTTTCAAGTCGGGCAAAGCCCGCGGCATAAAGCCTGTGCCGTGTTTTGCCTAGGAAGCCCACCGTCAGGCCGTGAAACGGCCTCTGGAGCGCACCGGCGCCCAGAGCTGCAAAGAAGCCGCCGCTTCTTTGCAGCTGCGGCGGCGATAGAGGAGGCCACCCTATGAATCAGCGGCAAGTCGATCTCGGCAGCGGAACGGTGGGGAAGCTGCTGTTCTCTCTGGCGCTGCCCACCATTACGTCCCAAATTGTCAACATGCTCTACAACCTGGTGGACCGGGTATACATCGGCCACATGCAGCCGGTGGACACCGTAGGCTCCCTGGCTCTCACCGGCGTGGGGGTCTGCCTGCCGGTCATCATGCTGATCTCCGCCTTCGCGGCCCTGGCCGGTATGGGCGGCGCTCCCAGGGCCTCCATTCAGGAGGGGCGGGGCGACATGGCGGGGGCCCAGCGGATCATGGGCAACAGCTTCACCCTGCTTCTGATGGCCGCCCTGGTGCTGACGGCGGTGTTCCTGCTCTTTGCGGAGCCCCTGCTGCTGACCTTTGGCGCCAGCGAGAACACCATCGGCTACGCCATGGACTACATGCGCATTTACGCCCTGGGCACCCTCTTTGTCCAGATCACCCTGGGCATGAACGCCTATATCACCGCCCAGGGCTTCACCACCGTCAGCATGAAGACGGTCCTCATCGGCGCGGGACTGAACACCGTGCTGGACCCCATCTTCATCTTCGGCCTGAACCTGGGCGTCCGGGGGGCGGCCCTGGCCACGATTCTCTCCCAGGCGGTGTCCGCCCTCTGGGTGCTGCGGTTCCTCACCGGGCCCCAGACCAAGTGGCGCCTGCGGAGGGAGGATCTCCGCCTCCAGGCCAAGGTCTTCCTGCCCTCCCTGGCCCTGGGCCTCTCGCCCTTTATCATGCAGTCCACGGAGAGTCTGATCGCCGTCTGCTTCAACTCCTCCCTGCTGAACTACGGGGGCGACATCGCCGTGGGCGCCATGACGGTTCTGACCAGCATCATGCAGTTCGCCATGATGCCCCTCCAGGGGCTGACCCAGGGCGCACAGCCCATCATCAGCTACAACTACGGGGCCCGGAACGCCCAGCGGGTCCGGGACGCCTTCCGGGTGCTGCTGCGCTCCTGCCTGATTTACTCCGCCACCCTCTGGGCCCTGGTGCAGTGCTTCCCCCGGCTCTTTGTGCTGATTTTCAACAACAACCCCGCCCTGGTGGACTATGCCGCCTGGGCCCTGCGGATCTACATGGGCAGCACCTGTCTCTTCGGGGCCCAGATCGCCTGCCAGCAGACCTTCATCGCCCTGGGGAACGCGAAGACGTCCCTCTTTCTGGCGGTGCTGCGGAAGATCATCCTGCTGATTCCCCTGATCTATATTCTGCCCCGGTTCTTCACCAACCAGGCCTTCGCGGTCTTTCTGGCGGAGCCGGTGGCGGACTTCCTGGCGGTCTGTGCCACCGTCACCATGTTCTTCTTCCAGTTCCGGCGGAGCATGGCGGGGCTGGAGGAATCGTAAGAGCCTGTTTAGGATCTCAGCGCCCCAGGGGCTGTGGAAATGGTCTGGCGGTGTCCTTCCAAAGCAAAACACGGCACATAACATGTGCCGTGTTTTGACGATATCCTCAGAGCACCTTGCTCAAAAACAGCTGCGTTCGGGGATGCTGCGGGCGGTCGAAGAAGGCCTGGGGCTCGTTCTGCTCCAGAATCTTCCCCCCGTCCATGAACAGCACCCGGCTGCCCACCTCCCGGGCGAAGCCCATCTCGTGGGTCACCACCACCATGGTCATGCCCTCCCGGGCCAGCTCCTTCATCACGTCCAGCACCTCGCCCACCATCTCCGGGTCCAGGGCGGAGGTGGGCTCGTCAAAGAGCATCACCTTTGGCTTCATGGCCAGGGCCCGGACAATGGCGATCCGCTGCTTCTGGCCGCCGGAGAGCTGGTTGGGGTACGCCTCAGCCTTGTCCCCCAGGCCCACCCGCTCCAGCAGGGCCGTGGCCGTCTCGTCGGCCTCCTCCTGCTTCATCAGCTTGGTCTGCACCGGGGCCAGGGTGATGTTCTTTCGGATGGTCATATTGGGAAAGAGGTTGAAGTGCTGAAACACCATACCCATCCGCTGGCGGACCTGGTCAATCTTCACCTTGGGGTCTGTGATGACGGCGCCCTCAAAGGTGATGGTGCCCGCCGTGGGCGTCTCCAGCAGGTTCAGGCACCGGAGGAAGGTGGACTTGCCGGAGCCGGAGGGCCCGATCACCACCACCTTCTCCCCCGGAGCGATGTGCTCGGAGATGTCATTCAGCACCAGGTGATCGCCGAAGGACTTGCTCAGGTGTTTAACGTCGATCACTTTGACGCAGCCTCCCCTCGATCATTTTAATGAGAAATGTCAGCAGATAGACAATCGCCAGGTAGAACAGAGCCGCCGCCGTCATGGGGGCCAGGTAGTTGGCCAGGTTCTGTCCGCTGCCCACGTTTTTGGAGGCGGCCGTCAGGTCGTACATGCCGATCATGCTGACGATGGAGGTCTCCTTGATCAGGGCAATCAGCTCATTGCCGATGGAGGGAATCACATTTTTGATGGCCTGGGGAATGACAATGTACCACATGGTCGCGCCGGCCGACAGTCCCAGGGAGCGCCCTGCCTCCGTCTGGCCGATGTCCACCGACAGGATGCCCCCCCGGATATTCTCCGACACATAGGCGCCGGAGTTGATCCCGAAGGCGATGATCGCCGTGATCACCACCGGGAACCCCCGGATGGCAAAGACCACAAAGGACATAATGAACAGCTGGAGGGCCATAGGCGTGCCCCGCACCACGGTGACATAGACGGCGCAGATCAGCTTGGGGATCTTGATCAGCGGGTTTTTCGACTTGGACAGTCCCACCAGCGCCACGATGGTCCCCAAAACCAGTCCCAGAAGGGCCGCGCCTACGGAGATGGCCAGGGTCATGCGCAGGCCCGTCAGCATACTGTCCAGATATTTGGGGGTTGTGAAAACCAGCGTAAATTTCTCTATAAACGTCATCGTTCCACCGACTTTCCTCTGCAAGATAGGATTTCCGAATGTTTCATTCGGAAATCCTACATTTGATTTGTGCCGTTTTGCTCGCCGCCGCTTACGGAGGCAGCCGCAAAACACGGCATAGCTTCCTTCCGGCCTTTCCGTTCGGAAGGAATATCAGGGGCGGAACAGTGCCCAAGAGTACCGTTCCGCCCCAGTTCGTTCTCACTCCAGACCCATGTGCTTCATGACCAGCTCATTGACGCCGTCCTCACCCAGGCCGGCCAGCACCTCGTTGATGGCCGCCAGCAGCTCGTCCTGGCCCTTGGTGACGCAGATGGCATACTGCTCCTCCGTGGGAGTGGGGTCCTCACCCTCGCCGCCGGGATAGTACAGCGCCGCGCAGGCAAAGCCGGAGTTCTTCTCCACAATGTAGGAGGCGGGCAGATAATCGACGACGACCACATCCACCTGGCCCGCGCTCACGGCGTCTGCCGCCAGCTGGGCGCTGTCGTAGCGGACCTCCTCCGCGCCGGTGTCCTTCAGCAGGCCGTCAAAATCCTCGCCGGTAATCTCGCCATTGACGTAGATATCGCCGGTGGTGTCGGCCTGGACGCCGATCTTCTTCCCGGCCAGGGAGTCCCACAGGATGTAGCTCACGTCGCCGTCGGTGCCGTCGGGGGTCATGGTGCCCTCGGGGTAGATCACATACTGCACGGAGGTGAAGTAGGGATCGGAGAAGTCCACCAGCTCCTTCCGGGAGTCGGTGATGGTGATGCCCGCCGCGCCCACGTCGGCCAGCTCGCCGGAGGAAACCGTGTCAATGATGACGCCGAATTCCACGTTGGTGTAGGCGACCTTGCGGCCCAGCTTCTCGCCCACCATGTTCATCACGTCCACGTCCACACCCACGATGTCGGTGCCGTCGTAGTACTCGAAGGGGGCGAAGTAGGCGTTGGTGTACACCGAAATGTCGGCGCCGCAGGAGATCTCGCCGTCCCCCGCGGGCTCCTGGGTCTCGCTGTCGTTGTCCTGGGTATCGCCGGCAGGCTGGTCACCGCCGCCGCAGGCGGCCAGGGACAGCATCATTGCCAGCGCCAGCAGCAGTGCAAAAAACTTTTTCATCTTCAGATCTTCCTTTTCCTTAAAAATCAGCTCCCGGCGTCTCTGTGCCGGAACCGCGGGAGGCCGAAACAGCCGCCTCCCGCCAACAGAAGTTACCTTATCACTCCCGCCGGGAATTGTCAATGCTTTCCCAAATAAGATGAATAAATATATCAGCCTTTTCTCCACTATGACGAAAAAAGTCCCTGCTTTTCCATCTCTTCCCGGCAGATTTCTTTCTCTCCGTCCCCTGTTCTGTATGTTCTGATGAATATATTCACCGGTTCCCCCGCGAAAAAGGGACGAACCGCACCGTGCGGTTCGTCCCTCTCTTCCTCTTACGCGGCCCCCTGCGGCAGAATCAGGCAGCTCTTCCCCTCGGCGGCCTGGTCCTCCAGGGCCAGCTCCGGCACAAAATCCGTAGTCTCGCTGACGGCCTTCACCGCCGCGCCCAGGGTCTCGGCCATGGCCGGCTCCGTGACGGCGTACACCCGGTCCACCAGAGGCGCGATCTTGTTCAAATCCAGTCCCGCCGTCTCGTCGGGTCCGGTGGCCAGCACCGCCTCCGGCAGCTCGATGGACAACAGGATCTCATAGGGCTCCAGGGCCGTCTTCAGGGCCTGGAGCAGCGCCGCCACGTTGTCGCTGAGGACCTCCTCCCCGGTGTAGGCAATCTTGTGAACCTTGCCCTCGGTGGGATAGGAGACGTCCGTCAGCAGCAGCTCGTCAAAGCCCATGTCCGCCGCCTCCAGGGCCAGGGCGGTGAGGAATTCCACCGTTCTGGCCTTGGCGGGGTCCAGCCAGGTATGGTTCTTCCCGTCATAGAAGGCGTACCCGCTGGTGTTCTTGAGACCCATGTCCGTCACGTTGACCCTGGCCGTCACCGGGTCCAGCAGACAGGACAGGCGGGCGATGCTCACCAGGCTCTTCTCTTCGCCGGCGATCTCCGCCAGCACCTCGGCCGTGTCCTTTTTGACCTTCACCGCCTGGGGCAGGGCGGCGCCGGAGTCATAGTAGACCTTGCCGGCGGCGTCTTTCAAGGTCACGGCCACCGCGTTATAGGGCACCGCAGAGCTCAAAAGCGCTCCCCCCGCCGTGGCGGTCCAGTTCGCCCGGGTGACAGGTCCCGATGCCAGGGAGAAGGCGTAGACCGCCGGCGGCCCCGGCGGCTCCTGGATTATCAGGTCCAGCTCCGGCGCCTCCGGCGCCTCCGCCTCCAAAGGAGCCGGGTCCGGTTCCTCCTGCTGCCAGGGGATCTCCAGGTGGGGAACCCCCCTCTCGTCAAAGACGATGTGCTCCTGCAGCACAATGAACGCCGCCGCAGCCAGAATAACCAGGCACAGCAGAATGGCCAGGAAGATTTTCAGCTTGGACTCCCGTCCTCGATAGCTATGGTATCCCTTGGCGCCAGTCATGCCCAGTCCCCCCCCGTTTCTCTATGATCTCTTATTATATGCAGGATTTCGTCAAAAATCAATCCATTGCCGCGCTCAGACAAAAATTTGAGCTTCCGGCGGGCCCGGTCACAGCGGGTGCCAGACGGGCTCCATCCGCGTGAAGGTGCAGAACCGGGTGAACCCGCAGGCGCGCAGCAGCTCCTGCCGCTCCCGAATGGCGCAGCCCACGTCCCGGCGGCGGTGGGCGTCGCTGCCCAGGGTGATGATCTCGCCCCCCAGGTCCCGGTACATCTTCAGCCACTTGGCGTCCGGCAGGGGCGTGTTGCCCCGGTTGGTATTCAGCTCGATTCCGCAGCCCCGCTGGATCAGCATCCGGAAGATCTCCTCCATCTCCGCCTCGTAGCCGTCAAAGGTCATCTGAAAGCCCCGGTTCTCATTGAGGTAGCGCAGGGGCAGCGTGGCGTGGCCCAGCACGGAGAACTTCCCCCACTGCACCAGCTTCCGCACCTGCTCCAGGTAGTCCAGAATCCCCTCCCGGGCCTCGGCCTCGCCGGCCGGGTCGAAGAAGTAGAGATCCTCGCCGCCGTAGCGCGCGGAGAGCATATGAATGGAGCCGATGAGAAAATCCATGGGCGGCGCCTGGGCCAGCAGACGCTCCGTGTTCTCCACACCCCAGGGGACGTCCCCCAGCTCCACCCCCAGCCGCAGCTGAATCCGGTCTCCCAGGGCGGCCCGGGCCTCCTGAAAGTCCGCCGCCAGCTTCTCCCAGTCGTAGTGCCTGCGGGGGCTGGTGAGACCCCACTCCACCGGCTCCATGTGGTCGGTGAAGCAGATTTCGTCCAGTCCCGCCGCCAGGGCGGCCTCCGCCATCTCCGTCATGGAGCGCCCGGCGTCCGGAGAGATTCTCGTGTGTGTATGGTAATCCGCAAGATACATAGTGCCTCCCAGCCTCGGTCCCCGAAGCGCCCGCTCCGGCCTCCCGGAGGATTTGTTTTCGGACATCAAGGCGTAAAACAGTTCGTCTTTTTAGAAAAAACGGTTATTTCTTGAACTTCTTGAAGAACTTTCTCCGCTCCTCGTAGTTGTTGTCTCCCACGCTCTCGGCGAACTTCTTCAGCGCCTCCTTCTGCTCCTTGTTCAGGTTCCGGGGCGTCTCGATGTAGACGGTGACATACTGGTCTCCCCGGCCCCGGCCGTTGATGGCGGGAATGCCCTTGCCCTTGAGGCGGAAAGTGGTGCCGGACTGTGTGCCCTCCGGCAGGTCGTACTTCACCTTGCCGTCAATGGTGGGAATCTCCAGCTCCGCTCCCAGCACCGCCTGGGTGAAGGTGATGGGCGCCTCGCACAGAACGCTGGTGCCCTCCCGGCGGAACAGCTCGTGGGGCCGCACGGTGATGGTAATCAGCAGATCGCCGGTAGGGCCCCCGTTCCTGCCGGCGTTGCCCTGGCCCCGGATGGAGATGGTCTGGCCGTTGTCGATGCCCGCGGGAATGCTGGCCTTGATGGTCTTGCGCCGGCGCAGGGCCCCGGTGCCCTTGCAGTCCGGGCAGGGCTGGCGGATGATCTTGCCCTTGCCGCCGCAGGCGGAGCAGGGCGTGGTGGTGGAGAAGACCCCCATGGGCGTCTGCCGCCGGGACTGGACCTGGCCCGTGCCGTGGCAGACGGAGCAGGTCTCCGGCTCCGCGCCGGCGGCGCAGCCGCTGCCGTGGCAGGTGCCGCAGGACTCCGTCCGGTCCACGCTGACCTCCTTCTCGCAGCCGAAGGCGGCCTCCTCAAAGCTGATGGCCAGGGACAGCCGGATGCTCTCTCCCCGCTGGGGGGCATTGGGGTTCGTCCTCCGGCCGCCGAAGCCGCCGCCGAAGAAGCTGCCGAAGATGTCCCCCAGGTCCCCGAAGTCGAAGCTGCCGTCAAACCCGCCGCCGGCGCCCCCGCCGTAGCTGGGGTCCACCCCTGCGAAGCCGAACTGGTCGTAGCGGGCCTTCTTGTTGGGGTCGGAGAGGACCTCATAGGCCTCGTTGGCCTCCTTGAACTTCTCCTCTGCCTCCTTGTTGTCGGGGTTCAGGTCCGGATGATACTTCCGGGCCAGCTTCTTATAGGCCTTTTTGATCTCATCCTCCGACGCGCCCTTGGCCACGCCCAGGACCTCGTAATAATCACGTTTCTGATCTGCCATAGCTCCTCCAATGAACGCGGGAATGAGAAATCAGGAATGAGCCGCTTCTCCAAAACCGGCCGGTACTCATTCCCCGTTCCCAATTCCCCACAGACTCCGTAATGCCGTCCAATGGGGCGGGGAAATGCACTCCCCGTCCCATTGGACGCAGCTTCGCTGTCACTTATTCTGGTCGTCCTCGTCAACCACCTTGTAGTCGGCGTCATAGTACTGTCCCTCGCCGCCCTGGGCGCCGGCGTCGGGGCCGGGCTGCTGGGCCGCCCCCTGGGGGTTGGCCTGCTGATAGAGCTTCTCGCTCACGCCGTAGAACGCCTGCTGAAGGGCCTCGGTGTTGGCCTTGATGGCGGCGGTGTCCGTGCCCTTCAGGGCCTCCTTCAGCTTGTCAATGGCCGCCTGGACCTGGTTCTTGTCGCCCTCGGGGATCTTGTCGCCCATCTCCGCCAGGGTCTTCTCGCTCTGGTAGACCATCTGGTCGGCCTGGTTGCGGGTCTCCACTTCCTCCTTGAGCTTCTTGTCCTCGGCGGCGTACTGCTCCGCCTCCTTCACGGCCTTCTCAATGTCGTCCTTGCTCATGTTGGAGGAGGAGGTGATGGTGATGTGCTGCTCCTGGCCGGTGCCCAGGTCCTTGGCGGAGACGTTGACAATGCCGTTGGCGTCAATGTCGAAGGTCACCTCGATCTGGGGCACGCCCCGGCGGGCCGGCGCGATGCCGTCCAGGTGGAAGCGGCCCAGGGACTTGTTGGCGGCCGCCATCTCCCGCTCGCCCTGGAGGACGTTGACCTCCACGCTGGTCTGGTTGTCGGCGGCGGTGGAGAACACCTGGCTCTTCTTCACGGGGATGGTGGTGTTGCGCTCAATCAGCTTCGTACACACGCCGCCGTAGGTCTCGATGCCCAGGGACAGCGGGGTCACGTCCAGCAGCAGCAGGCCCTTCACGTCGCCGGTGAGGACGCCGGCCTGGAGCGCCGCGCCCATGGCCACGCACTCGTCGGGGTTGATGCCCTTGAAGGGGTCGTTGCCGGTGAAGTTCTTCACGGCCTCCTGGACCGCGGGAATCCGGCTGGAGCCGCCCACCATCAGCACCTTGCTCAGGTCGGCGGGCTTGAGGCCCGCGTCGCTCATGGCCTGGCGCACGGGGCCCATGGTGGCGTCCACCAGGTGGCTGGTGAGCTCGTTGAACTTGGCCCGGGAGAGGGTCACGTCCAGGTGCTTGGGGCCGTTGGCGTCGGCGGTGATATAGGGCAGGTTGATGTTGGAGGTGGTGACGCCGGAGAGCTCAATCTTGGCCTTCTCCGCGGCCTCCTTCAGGCGCTGCATGGCCACCTTGTCGGCGGAGAGGTCCACGCCGTCGGTGCGCTTGAACTCGCCGACCAGCCACTTCATGACGCACTCGTCGAAATCGTCGCCGCCCAGGCGGTTGTTGCCGGCGGTGGCCAGGACCTCGATGACGCCGTCGTCGATATCCAGGATGCTGACGTCGAAGGTGCCGCCGCCCAGGTCATAGACCATGATCTTCTGGGCCTGCTCCTTGTCCACACCGTAGGCCAGGGCCGCGGCGGTGGGCTCGTTGATGATGCGCTTGACCTCCAAGCCCGCGATCTTGCCGGCGTCCTTGGTGGCCTGGCGCTGGGAGTCGGTGAAGTAGGCGGGCACGGTGATGACCGCCTCGGTGACGGCGCCGCCCAGGTAGCTCTCGGCGTCGGCCTTGAGCTTCTGGAGGATCATGGCGCTGATCTCCTGAGGGGTGTAGTTCTTGCCGTCAATACCCACCTTGTGGTCGCTGCCCATCTCCCGCTTGATCGAGGCGATGGTCCGGTCGGGGTTGGTAATGGCCTGGCGCTTGGCCACCTGGCCCACCATGCGCTCACCGGTCTTGGAGAAGGCCACCACGGACGGGGTGGTGCGGTTGCCCTCGGCGTTGGCGATGACGACCGCCTCGCCGCCCTCCATAACGGCCACGCAGGAGTTGGTGGTTCCCAAATCAATACCGATTACTTTAGACATGATGCTTGCCTCCAATTATCAACATAATTTTATATATTACTCACAAATCTCCATGGAACCCCGCCGGGGCGGGTCCCCTGCGGCCGGTCAGTTGGCCACCTGCACAATGGCGTGGCGCACCATCCTGTCTCCCAGCCGGAAGCCGGCCTGGAAGACCTGGGCCACCTCGTTCTCGCCGAAGCGCCCGTCGTCCACGTGCATCACGGCGTTCATGGTCTCCGGGTCAAAGGTCTGGCCCAGGGCCGCGATCTCCTCCACGCCCAGCTTCTTCAGAATCTCCTGGTACTGGTGGAAGATCATCACAAGGCCCTTCTTGTGGGGGGAGTCGTCGTCGCCCTCCGTGGCGCAGGCCCGCTCCAGGTTGTCATACACCGCCAGGAACTCCCGGATGGTGTCCGTCTTGGCGTCCTGGTAGATGGCGTCCTTCTCCTTGGCGGTGCGCTTGCGGTAGTTGTCATACTCTGCGGCCAGGCGGGCGAACTGATCCTTCACCGTGTCCAGCTGCTTCAGGGCGTCCTCCACCTGCTGGGCCTGTTCCTGGGTCAGGGTGCAGCCCTTCTTCTTTTTCTGCTTCTTCTCCCGGGTCTCGGGGGCGGCCTCCGTCTCGGTCTCCGGAGCGGGCTCTGCCTGGGTCTCCGGGGTCTCCTGCGGGACCTCCTTGTTCTCTTCGCTCATTCCTTCGTATCCTCCTTCGGGGGTAGTTCCTGTTTTCCGAACAGCCGCGTCAGCCCGTCGGCAAAGCCGGAGAGCCGGGCGGCCACTGTGGCGTAATCCATGCGGGTGGGGCCCACTACGCCGATGAAGCCCCGCATATCGTCCCCAATATCATAGCTGGCCACCACCACACTGGTGTCCCGCAGGGCCTTGCTGACGTTCTCCGGTCCGATCAGAATCTGCATGGGGCTGTCCTGAGGCATGGGCAGAGCCTCCTTGCTGTCGGTCAGGAAGCTCATGAGCTCATGGGCCTTGTCGGCGTCCCGGAACTCCGGCAGCTTCAAAAGCTCCTTCGCCCCGGCGGTAATGACCTCCTGGTGCCCTGCCTCCTCCAGGCTGTCCGCCGCGTAGGAGACCGTCTGGCCGAGAAGGAGGAAGGCCGCCGGCGGCACCTGCTCCGCCACGTTCATCAGCCGCAGGTTCATCTCCCGGGGGGAGATGGCGGTAAAGTGGGTGTTCAGCAGGTTCACCAGCACCGGGCGCTGGTCCTCCTCTACCTTCAGCTGCATCCGCAGCAGCTGGCTGCGGACCCGGCTGTTGCTGAGCATCACCACCACAATACAGCTGCCCTCGTCCACCGGCAGCAGCTCGTAGCGCTGCACGGTCAGCTTTGTGCGGCTGGCGGCCGTGACATAGGTGGGGTAGTTCACAATGGACGCCGCCGCCCGTCCCGCCTGAGAGATCACCCGGTCCAGCTCCTCCAGCTTGATCCGGAGGGCCTGGTTGATCTTCTCCGTCTCGCTGAGGCTCAGCTTCTGCTGCTCCATCAGCTCATTGACGTACAGCCGGTATCCCTTGGGCGCCGGCACCCGCCCGGCGGAGGTATGGGGCTGCTCCAGATAGCCCAGCTCCACCAAATCCGCCAGCTCGTTCCGGATCGTGGCGGAGCTGACGCTGCCGCCCATCCGTCCGGCGATGGCCTTGGAGCCCACCGGCTCGGCGGTGTGGATATATCCCTCTACCACGGCCTTCAGGATCTGCCGTTTTCGGTCTGTCAGCTCCATGTGCCCCTCGCCTCCAGTCTCCGGCCGGCGCTGTCTTAACCAGATGTTTAGCACTCTTCCATCCGGAGTGCTAAACCGAGTTTACCACCCGCGGAAATCATTGTCAATGGATGGATATAAACAAATTGTAAACAAAGGCCCCTCACAAGTTGTCCTCCACCGCCCGGCACTCCAAAAACCGGGTGATGGCCTGGTCCCGCCGGGAGACCTCCCGTTTTCCGAACGCGCTGTGGACATGGGCCTTCACCGTGCCCACGGTGATATAGAGCATGTCGCTGATCTCCCGGGACCCGGGGGTTCTGCCGGCTGATTTTTCCTATAGAATACTATAAACCCACAGGAAAGCACAAGCGCCCTTGAAAAATCTGTCAAATTTTACAAAACCAAGCTGTGGAACATGTCTATATCTCGGGTTCTCCCCGGCCTCTTCCGAAAGATATAGTCACCGCAGTTGAAAAGAAGCAAATGCTTCTTTTCAACCCTGGGGCGCTTAGACGCCCCAGGGGCCGTGAAACGGCCTGACGGTGGACTTCATAGGCAAAACACAGCACATGTTATGTGCCGCGGGCTTTGCCCGCCTTGAAAATCGGTTGC
>JAAWIL010000216.1 GCA_022796315.1 Oscillibacter sp.
CGAGTGGATTTTTTGCCCTGCAAGGCAAAAATCCGCAGGCATCCTGACGGATGGCAAGGATTTTTAACGCAGTCAGGGCGGATAATACGCCGCCAAGACGTGTGCGGGGAGATTCTAAACAGGCTCTTAGGCCGGCGGAGCCCGGACCCCGGCCGGGTCGTCAATCCCCCTGCTTGAAATCTCCCAATCGGACGCCCCTCTTTACTTCAACATCATCAGGAGGTTCAACGCTATGAGAAACATCTGCATCTATCTGGAATTCCTGAGTGAAGCCCACAAGGAGCAGATCCGCCGGACTGCCGCCGAGACGGGCTTCACCCCTCACTTCTTCCCCCTGGAGCAGTTTGAGGAGGCCCGGGCCTGCCTCCAGAGCTGCGAGGTGCTGTACGCCCACTCCGCGGATCTTCTGCGGGCCGCTCCGGCCTCCCTCCAGTGGTACTGCTGCTCCTTCGCCGGGGTGGATCTCTACTGCACCGATCCCACCCTCTTCGCCAACCCCCGCTGCCTGCTCACCAACTCCAACGGCTACGGCATCACCATCTCCGAGCACATCATCATGGCGCTCCTGATGCTGATGCGGCGGATGCCGGCCTATCTGGAGGGCTTCCAGACCCATCAGTGGGCCCCGCCCCTGCCCATCCGCTCCATCTGCGGCAGCGCCTTTACCATCCTGGGCACCGGCAACATCGGTGCCAACGCGGCCCAGCGCCTGCGGGGCATGGGCGCCGCCCGGATCACCGGCCTCAGCCGCTCCGGACGGCCCCAGGCGGACTTTGACCAGGTCCTGCCCATCTCCCGCCTGGAGGAGATCCTGCCCCAGACCCAGTTCCTCATCATGGCTCTGCCCGGTACGCCGGACACCCTGCACCTCCTGAACCGCTCCCGCATGGCCCTGCTTCCGCCCACCGCCTGCGTGATCAACGTGGGCCGGGGCTCCGCCATCGAGCAGGAGGCCCTGGTCGAGGCTCTGAACGCGGGCCGTCTGGCCGGGGCGGCTCTGGATGTCATGGACCCGGAGCCCCTGCCGCCGGATCACCCCCTCTGGAGCGCCAAAAACATCCTCCTGACTCCCCATGTCTCCGGCAACATGACCCTGGGCCGCACCTGCGACGTGAACGTGGAGATGTTCTGCCAGGATCTCCGGAACTACGCCGCCGGCCGCCCCCTGGAGCACCTGGTGGACCGCGCGAGGGGCTATTGACGGGCGTCTATCACGCATTCCTGATTTTCATCTGAAAGGGGTACTTCCATGAACAACTTTACCTTCTACTCCCCCACCCTGTTCGCCTTCGGCAGCGGGGAGGAGCGCAATACCGGCGCTCTGGTCCGGCGGTTCGGCGGCACCAAAGTGCTGCTGGTCTACGGCGGCGGGTCCGTCAAGCGCAACGGCGCCTATGACGCGGTGACCGCCTCTCTCCGAGAGGCCGGCCTGCCCTGGTGTGAGCTCTCCGGAATCCAGGCCAACCCCCGCAGCGGCAAGGTCTACGAGGGCGTGGACCTGGTCCGGCGGGAGGGCGCGGACTTTCTGCTGGCCCTGGGCGGCGGCAGCGTCATCGACACCGCCAAGGCCATCGGCTTCGGCGCGTGCTACGACGGGGACTTCTGGGACTTCTTCACCGGGGAGGCCACGATTCGGTCCTCTCTGCCGGTGGGCGTGGTGCTGACCATCTCCGCCGCCGGCAGCGAGGGCAGCGACAGCTGCGTCATCACCCAGGAGCGGGGGAATCTCAAGTGGGGCTGCCCCCGGACGGATGTGATCCGGCCCAGGTTCGCCGTGCTGAACCCCCGGTTTACCTGCTCCCTGCCCGCCTATCAGACCGCCAGCGGCGCGGTGGACATGTTCGCCCACATCTGTGAGCGGTACTTCACCAACACCCCCGATGTGGAGCTGACGGACCGGCTCTGCGAGGCGCTGATGAAGACCGTGGCGGACGCCGCCCCCCGGGCCCTGGAGAACCCGGAGGACTATGCCGCCCGGGCGGACCTGATGTGGGCGGGGATGCTGGCCCACAACAACACCTGCGGCGTCGGCCGGGAGCAGGACTGGGGCAGCCACCAGATCGAGCACGAGCTCTCCTCCCTTTACGACTGCGCCCACGGCGCGGGCCTGGCCCCGGTGCTGCCCGCCTGGATGGAGTACGTCCTGCCCCACGATCCCATGCGCTTCGCCCGGTTTGCCGTGAACGTCTTCGGCTGTGAGATGGACTATGTCCGCCCGGAGCGCACCGGCCGGGAGGGCATCCGGTGTCTCCGGACCCTCTTCCGCCGGATGGGGATGCCCGTCACCCTGGCGGAGCTGGGGGCCCGGTCCGAGGACATCCCCGCCATGACCGCCCACCGGGGAGAGAAGCCCGGCGGCTTCCCCTTTGGCGCCTTTGTGAAGATCGGTCCCGAGGAGATGGAGGCCATTCTGCGCCTGGCGGAGTAATCTGCGGCGGCAGGCATTTGCCTGCCGCCGCTGTTTTAGTTCCTCTATTTGGCAAAGATTCTTCCTTTATTATAGCTCAAAAGCACCTGATTCTGATGTGTTTTTTTCAAATCGTGTCTCACCTTGGAAGCAGCAATTCCTTTTGTCACCGCAGTTGAAAAGAAGCATTTTCTTCTTTTCAACCCTGGGCGCCTATGCGCCCCAAGGGGCCGTGAAACGGCCTGACGGTGGACTTCATAGACAAAACACGGCTCATTTATGTGCCGGCGAGCTTTGAAAGCCGGGTTACCGATTTTCAAGTGTTTTGACCATATCACTCAGCACAGACCCCAGACTTTTCCAGAAGCTGATTGTCCGTCCTTCGCTGACGATGATTTTTGCGCCCTCCAAATTGTTACAGGTTATTTTGTAACGGTTGGATGACGAAAGCCCTGTAAATATGCAGCTTGCCGCCTTTTCATTGATGTCGCTAATCTGAATCAAGCATTGCGGTCTGTTGTGTTCCACAACATAATTGTTCCTTGAAAGTTACCACTGCTTTGTACTGTTACCTCAATTTGGCAATAGTTTGTATAAAAAACATAGTGCCCGATTTCCTCCGCTGTTGTTTCAAGATCGTTTGCTATAAGATTATGAGTTCCCGGCTCTATCTCAATAACATGGGGGGACGATTGCAAATACATATCCCTGACTGTTAGAGCCTGTTTAAAATCTCGACGTGTATGGATTGGCGAGTGGATTTTTTGCCCTGCAAGGCAAAAATCCGCAGGCATCCTGACGGATGGCAAGGAT
>JAAWIL010000217.1 GCA_022796315.1 Oscillibacter sp.
AGAAGCAAATGCTTCTTTTCAACCCTGGGGCGCATAGGCGCCCCAGGGGCCGTGAAACGGCCTGACGGTGGACTTCATAGACAAAACACGGCACATGGACGTGCCGGCGGCCTCGCCCGCCTTGAAAATCGGATACCGATTTTCAAGTGTTTTGACTATATCGTCACCCCAGGGGCCGCGAAGCGGCCTGAGGCAGACGGCGAAGCCCGACAGCCCATTAAAATGGGCTGTCGGGCTTTGTCCTCCTTGGAAATCGGGTACCGGTTTTCAAGCGGCTTGACTATCTCAGGAGCACGTATTACAGATCCAGCAGCTGCCGTTTTTTCGCCTCAAACTCCTCCTGGGTAATGGCCCCGCTGTCCAGCAGCTCCTTGTAGGCCTTCAGCTCCTCCGCCGCGCCGATGCCCCCAACAACGGGACGGCTGACGGGGGCCTGGGGCGTCTGACGGGACTGCACGGGCTGCTGAGGCGCTGTATAGGAGCCCGTGCCGCCGCCGGTTGCAATGGCGTTGATCTTATCCTGCATGAGGATGGGGGGAATGATAGGCACGAAGATGGCCAGGATCAGGCAGAGTGTGGAGATGTCGGAGGGAATACCGTTTCTGACCGCCAGCTTATCCACCCGGCGGGAGTTCTGGTAGAACCAGTAGATGAAGTAGAAGGGCACGAACAGGCACAGCAGCAGCTGGTTCACCGGCGTCTGGGGCGGCTCATCCTCCACCCGGTTGAGGTATTCCGTGGTGCGGTAAATCCAGATATACAGCCAGATGCCGCAGGTCAGGAGCAGCAGCAGAATGTGCTGGGTCATGGCGATGAAGCCGTTCCCGTTCGCCCCGTCGGAAACCGCAGAGGCCACTGTTCCAGCGGCAGAATTCACCGCAGAGGCGGCGGCAGAGGCGGCGGCGGAAGCGCCCCCGGCAGCGGCCTGGATTTTAGAGGGCATCCCCTCGGGATAGGCCAGCCACAATCCGGTGCAGCCCATGGCACCCGCAACCAGGATGACATGGAACAGGGACCGGAAGTTCAGCGGAGAACCGTACCAGTAGCCGCTCCCCGCGATGCGGAGCAGCAGCTGCACCACGATGGCCGACAGAAAAAACCCCAGCACGCAGGCCGCCGGCACAAACCACAGCTTCTTCGCGGTCTCCCGATACCTCGGCAGCGTGTCCGTCAGGGCCAGTGTCAGAAACACCGCCCCCAGATACCCCGCCAGCTCCACCAGATACGGAAGGACGCAGAGCAGGTTGAAGTGCGAGCCGCTGTCCCAGCTATCCACCCGATACCAAGGATATCCCGGGGTAAAGCCCATGAAAAAGTTATACAGCATCAGCAGTGCCATCAGGCCGAAGCCAAGAGTCAAAAGGATGTCCCTCCGCTTGAGGAACAGCGCCGCGGCCAGCAGCACATAGGCCGCCAGCCAGAGAATGTACAGCACGCTCAGATAGAAGCCGGCCAGCTGCATCAGCGCCAGAAAGGCGAACAGCCCTCCGGCAATGTAGGGAAATGGTGTATTCTTTTTGGTCTCCATAATGTACGTTATTCTGCGCCCCGCGGTTCCATACCCGGCGCAGAACGCTCCTCTCTCAAATCTCAAATAAAATTCGTGTGGACCGGAGTCCGGCCCGGCCCCGCCGCTCTGTTCCCCCTCCTCTCGCGCAAAATCGCCCGCTTTGGCCCAGGGACCCCACTCAAAACAGCGTCTTCTCGTTCTCGGCAAACAGCTTGTCGTTGATCTCGTTCAGATCCGTCCTGTGAATCAGGCCGTGGCTGATGATGGCGTCCCGCTTCATCTTGGGGTACAGCTGGGCATAGCCCGCGTGCTTCAAGAGCTCCTGGGTCTCCTCCATCGTGGTCCTCAGGCCCAGGCAGATGCAGATCAGCCGGTCCCGGGAGGGATTCCGCCGTCCGGAAAAGACCTGGTGGAGATACACCTCGCTGATCTCCGCCCGCCGGGCCAGGGCGGCCTTGGAGATCCCCTTCCCGGCGTAGAACGCCGCCAGCAGCGCCGCGAAATCCCGCTGGTCGAAGGAACTGCTGTTGTCGTGAATGTAGGCGTCCAGGTCCGGCTGGGCCATCAGCTCCTGGCTGAGATCGCCGGTGGACTTCTCCTCCATGCGGGTCCCCCCTTTACTTTTTGCGCAGCCTTTTGTATACTGATACTGTACAAGATTTCCCCGGCAGATGCAATATGCCGGCCGCATAGTGTTTGCGTGATTGAGGAGTGACCGCCGTGTATGCCTGGCTTCTGGAGTGCTTAAAACAGGAGTATGAGATTGTCCGCCTGCTGAAGGAGAGCCCCCGGGGCAGCATCCAGCTGATCCGGCACCGGAAGAGCGGGCAGCGTTTCATTCTCCGCCGCTTCACCGGGAACGGCGAGGTCTACCGGAAGCTGCTGGACTGCTCCTGCCGCCACCTGCCCCTGATCTACGAGGCAGCGGAACAGGACGGTGAGAATCTGGTCATTGAGGAGTTCGTCGAGGGGGACACCCTGGGGTTTTTGCTCCAAGGCGCCCTCTTCTCCGCCCAGGAGACCCGGCAGATCGTCCGGCAGCTCTGCCAGGCCCTGTGGGTGCTCCACTCCATGGCCGCCGTCCACCGGGACGTCAAGCCGGAGAACGTGATTCTCCGGGGTGCGGACGCAATCCTTATTGACTTTGACGCCGCCCGGCTCCACAAGCCCCAGGCCGAGGCGGACACCCAGATTCTGGGCACCACCGGCTTCGCCGCCCCGGAGCAGTACGGCCTGAGCCAGTCGGACACCCGGACGGACATCTACTCCCTGGGGGTGCTGATGAACGTGATGCTCACCGGGGAGCACCCCTCCAAGCGCCTGGCGGAGGGCCATATGGGCCGGATCGTCGAGCGGTGTACCCGGGTGAACCCGGCCAAGCGGTATCAAAGCGTCCTGCGTCTGATGGAAGAACTGTGACGGCGGAGAAAAACGGTCCTCACTGCGGCGCGGCAGCCGCATAACGGTCAAATGCCGGGAAGGGTCCCGCTCTCTGACGGCGCGCTTCCGGCGCAGGATCGCGGCGTGTTCTATGTGCCAATCGGTGTGGGGCTGCGTTTTGCCGGCTGCCACCGATACCCGTTGTTATTAGAGCCTGTTTAAAATCTCGACGTGTATGGATTGGCGAGTGGATTTTTTGCCCTGCAAGGCAAAAATCCGCAGGCATCCTGACGGATGGCAAGGATT
>JAAWIL010000218.1 GCA_022796315.1 Oscillibacter sp.
CGGCGTATTTTCCGTCCAGACTTCGTTAAAAACCCTTGCAATCCGCCAGGATTGCGGCGGCGTTTTGCCTTGCTGGACAAAAAATCCCCTCGCCAATCCATACACGTCGAGATATTAAACAGGCTCTTACGCGCCCGCCCCGGGAAGATGAACATATTTTGAACAAAATGAGGGGTTGACGGGGTGAGAAAAAAGGGGTATGATAACAACGGTAACAAATTGTAACTATTTTGAGATTTTTTTCAGAGGAAGACTATGAGTCAAACGAAGAAGAAGAGAAGAAAACGCTCCGGCCAGGGCCAGCAGCGGACGCCGCGGCGGGAGGTCTCGGAGACCCCGCGGCCCGTAGCGGCGGCGACAGCGGAGCGCCCCCCGGAGTCCCGCCGGAAGCCGGAGACGGTGCGGCAGGAGGACTTCCAGAGGCGGAGCGCCCCCCCGGAGACCCGGCGGGCCGACAGCGCCCGGCGGAGGGAGCCCGCGCCCCGCCGCAGGCCCGAGGCCCCTGAGCGGCGGCGCCAGGAGATGAGCCGCCCCACGGTGTCCGCCGCCCCCCGGACGGCGGCCCGGACCCGGCCGGAGGCGGACCCCGGCGGATTTGGCCAGTTCTGCCGGCAGATGCGCCGCCGGAGCCGCCGCCTGCGGCGGAACCTGCGGGACCTGCGGCGGGAGGACCAGGCCCGGAATTTCCCGGAGTCTGACGCGCTGATGGTGCAGTGGCTGCTGCTGGGCTGGAACATGCTGCCGATGGTGTACAGCAAGCTGTGGGAACGGACCTGGGGCCAGCGGCACCTGCTGTTCCAGCGCCTGGGGGGCATGCTCCCCGCCCGGAGCCGGCGCAGCCTCCACCCTGCCCTCTTCATGGCGGGGGGGTGCGCTCTGGTGGCCATTGTGCTGGTGTGCAGCACCTATACCTTCGGCACCACCGTCACCTATGACGGCCAGGAGATCGCCAAGCTGGCCAGCACGGCCCAGGCGGAGGAGGCCCGATCGAACCTGGAGCAGTTTACCACCCGGACCCTGGGAGAGACCTTTACCATTGACGACTCCCTGATCCAGTACTCCCCCGGCCTTTTGAAGCGGCAGGAGCTGGTGGATCAGGAGACCTTTGAGGAGGACCTGTCCAAGGAGATCGGCCTGGTGACCCCGGCCTACTGCCTGTATGTGGACGGGACCCGCATCGGGGCCACGCCCTACGAGGGGGCCCTGGAGGAGCTGCTGGTGAAGCTCCAGGAGGACGCCACCACCGCCGGCACCATCTCCTGCAGCTTTGCCGAGGAGGTGGACATCCGCCCGGAGTACGTCCCCAGCGCGGACATCATGAACCTGGGCTATATCGCCGAGACCCTCTACAGCACCAAGACCGCCGAGGTCACCTATGAGGTGAAAAAGGGCGACACCTGGTCCCAGATTGCCAACAGCCACGACCTGACCTCCAAGGAGCTGCTGGCCCTGAACCCCGGCTACAACATCGACAAGCTCTCCATCGGAGAGGTGCTGACGCTCTCCGCCTCCGTCCCCTACCTGACCATGACCGTGGTGCAGCAGGAGCGGTACGTGGAGGAGATCAACTATGACATTGAGTACACGGACACCGCCGACCTCTACAAGGGCGACTACAAGGTGACCTCCAAGGGGGCCTACGGCGCGGCGGACGTGATGGCCAACGTCACCTACGTCAACGGCGAGGAGACGGAGCGGACCCTGCTGTCCTCCGTGACGCTGAAGGAGCCCGTGACGGAGCAGCGGCTCCAGGGCACCAAGGACCGGCCCACCTGGCATCCCACCGGCACCTTCCGCTGGCCGGTCTCCGGCCGCATCACCTCCCGCTTCGGCGGGCGGCGCTCCCCCGGCGGAATCGGCTCCACCAACCATAAGGGCATCGACATCGCGGCCCCCCGGGGTACGCCGGTCTACGCCGCCGACGGCGGCACCGTCACTTACTCCGGCTGGATGAGCGGCTATGGCTACGCGGTGCAGATCGACCACGGCGGCGGGGTCAAGACCCTCTATGGACACAACAGCAGCCTGACCTGTTCCGTGGGCGACCACGTGTACAAGGGCCAGCAGATTGCCCGGGTGGGCTCCACCGGCAATTCCACCGGAAACCACTGCCACTTTGAGGTCCGCATCAACGGCGTGGCCCGGAATCCCCTGAATTATCTCTCGTAACCGGCAAAAGAGCGGGCCCCCATGGGCGGGGCCGGACAAAAGGAGTTCTGAAAACCTTGTGTTTTCGAGGGACGGTGTGACTTCAGTCGCGCCGTTCCCTCTTTCATGGGGTCTTCCGGAGGGATAGAGTCCATGCCGCCGTACTATGCGGATGCTTTGGCGGCGCTTGCCGCGCAGTCGTCCGCGGGCATGGTCCTATGATGTATGCTGCAGAGGAGTCTCAATCAAAGGAGCAGAAAATGGAACTATATGAAGTCAGGCTGGACAGCAAACAATATGCTCTGCTAAAAAGTATGCTGGTTGAAGATAGAAAAGGGGACTTAATCAGAAAAATACCCATCAGCGGAACCGATTTATTTTGTGATATGATTCATGAAATATATTCGCCTGTAATTGACGGATGGAGCACACTTGAAATTGTGTTGAAAGAATCTGCCGATGCACTGGACCTGTTAAGATTTATGACAAAGCAGATCGTTCCGGAGGACGAAGATTATTTTGTGAGACAGATCGGGGAAAAATGGGCAAATATTCGCTTGGAAAAGGAGTGCGCCTTTAGGATATATAAGGTCAAGGAAGAAGAGATAAAATAAATATCCCAACAGATACGCTTATCATTTTTACATAGCTTCACTGTGCCGGATACGCGGACCCCTCGCAAGCAGCCCTTTGCTCAAATGCAGAACCTCCTATTCTTTGCGCAGAATACGTTGAGCGGAAACGCAGCTGGCGAGTGCCTGTGATGACAGCAAACGGTTTGACAACGATGTACCCTGGAGAAAAGAAAAATAGGGCAAGCAAAACCGCCCTGCTGAATTTGCCGTTCAGCAGGGCGGTTCACTTGTTCCTTGCAGTCATTCTCTTGTGTGACCGGGGTGAAACGAATCGTATCAAACCGGTGTCACAAGAGAACAGTTGTCAAGGGGGATTTCACCCAAGTGAAATTCCCCCAACAAACTGAAGACTACTCGTCCTTTTTATCCGTATTTTTAATAAAAATCATCGAAAGCCCAA
>JAAWIL010000219.1 GCA_022796315.1 Oscillibacter sp.
CCGCAGGCATCCTGACGGATGGCAAGGATTTTTAACGCAGTCAGGGCGGATAATACGCCGCCAAGACATGCGCGGGGAGATTTTAAACAGGCTCTTACGGCAGCTTCTTCTTCAGTTCATACAGCAGGCCCATGGCCTCGATGGGCGTCAGGGTATCCGGCTGGCAGCGGCGCAGGGCGTCCAGCACCTCCCCCTCGGCCACGGCGTCCAGGGAGACCTGCTCCGTCTCCCGCCGGGGGGGCGTATACTGCGTCCCGCTCTCCGCCTCCAGCTCCTGGAGGACCTCTCTGGCCCTCTGGAGCACGGGCTCCGGCAGGCCCGCCAGCTTCGCCACCTCGATGCCGTAGCTGCGGTCCGCGCCGCCGGGGACGATTTTACGCAGGAAGATGATGTCCTCCCCCCGGGCCTTCACCGCGATGTTGTAGTTCACCGTGCCGGGGAGGCTGTTCTCCAGCTCCGTCAGCTCGTGGTAGTGGGTGGCGAAGAGGGTCCTGGCCCCCTTCTTTCCGGCGCAGTGCTCCAGCACCGCCCGGGCGATGGACATGCCGTCAAAGGTGGAGGTCCCCCGGCCGATCTCGTCCAGAATCAGCAGGGAGTGTCCGGTGGACTGGCGCAGGATATCCGCCACCTCCGTCATCTCCACCATGAAGGTGGACTGCCCGGCGGAGAGATCGTCGGAGGCCCCGATCCGGGTGAAGATCCGGTCCACCACGCCGATGCGGGCGGACTGGGCCGGCACGAAGCTGCCCATCTGGGCCAGCAGAACGATCAGGGCCACCTGGCGCATGTAGGTGGACTTGCCCGCCATGTTGGGCCCGGTGATGATGGCCGCCCGGTTCTCCCGCTCCCCCATGAAGGTGTCGTTGGGGACGAAGAGGGCGTCCTTCAGCATCCGCTCCACCACCGGGTGGCGTCCCTCCCGGATCTCGATCACGCCGGACTCGTCCACCTCCGGACGGCAGTAGTTCTGCCGCACTGCCACGGCGGCCAGCGAGGCCAGGGCGTCCGCCTCGGCCACGGCCCCGGACGCCGCCTGAATCCGGGGCGCGGCGGCGGAGACCTCCTTCCGGAGCCTGGTGAAGAGCTCGTACTCCAGGGCCGTCACCCGCTCCGAGGCGGTGAGAATCTCCTGCTCCAGGTCCTTCAGCTCCTGGGTGATGAACCGCTCCCCGTTCACCAGGGTCTGCTTGCGGATGTATGTCTCCGGCACCTGGTCCTTGAAGGAGTTGCTGACCTCGATGTAGTAGCCGAAGACCTTGTTGTAGCCAATTTTCAGCGTTCGGATGCCGGTACGCTCCTTCTCCCGGGCCTCGATCTCGGGGATGACGCCCCGGCCGCCCTTGAGGATGTGCCGCAGCCGGTCCACCTCCGGGTCGAAGCCCTCCCGGATGAAGCCCCCCTCCCGGACGGAGAAGGGAGGCTCGTCGCAGATGGTCCCGGCGATGCGCTCCCGAATGTCCTCCAGGGTGTCCACGGAGGCCGCCAGCTCCCGGAGCCTCCGGTCCCCCAGGGCCTCCAGCCGCCCCTTGACCTCCGGCAGCCGCTCCAGGGCGGCCCGGAGGGCCACCATGTCCCGTCCTCCGGCGGTGCCGTAGACGATGCGCCCGATCTGCCGCTCCATGTCCCCCATGCCGGTGAGGGCGGCGATGAGCTCCTCCCGGTTGATGGTGTCCTCCACCAGGGCCGCCACGGCGGCGCTCCGGCGCTGGATGGCCGTCACCGACAGCAGCGGCCGCTCCAGCCAGCTCCGGAGGCACCGCCCGCCCATGGGGGTCCTGGTCTTGTCCAGCACCCATAGGAGAGACCCCCGCTTCTCCTTGTTCCGCAGGGTCTCCGTCAGCTCCAGGTTCCGCCGGGCCGTGAGGTCCAGCTCCATGAACCGCCCCTGCTCGTAGTACTCCAGATCCCGGATATGGCAGAGGTCTGTCTTCTGGGTCTCGTAGAGGTAGCTCAGCAGGCCCCCCAGGGCCATGGCGGCGGCGGGATTGCCGGCGGGCAGGGTCCTCAGGGCCTCCTGGCCGAATTGGGCGCGGATGTTCTTCTCCGCCTCGGCCAGGCGAAAACGCCCCTCGCCGCCGTTCTCCACCAGGCAGCGGAACTTCTCCCGCAGAGTCCCCGTGAGCCGGGGCTCGTCATAGGCCCCGCTGTTCAAGATGGCCTCCGCCGGGGAGAAGCGTCCCAGCTCGTTGATGAGGTGCTCCACCCGGTCCCTGCCGGTGAAGCCCGTCAGGTGGGCCCGTCCGGTGGAGACGTCGCAGAAGGCGGCTCCGGCGCCCCGGCTGTCCAGGTAGATGCCGCAGAGGAAGTTGCTGGACTTGGCGTCCAGGCAGCTGTCGTCAATGACGGTGCCCGGCGTCACCACCCGGATGATATCCCGCTTTACCAGGCCCTTGGCCTTGGCGGGGTCCTCCACCTGCTCGCAGATGGCGACCTTATAGCCCTTGGCGATGAGGCGGGCGATATAGCTCTCGCTGGCGTGGTAGGGGATGCCGCACATGGGGACCCGCTCCTGTTCCGGCTTCGCGTGTTTCCCGTGGTCCCGGGAGGTGAGGGTCAGGTCCAGCTCCTGGGAGGCCGTGCGGGCGTCGTCGGCAAACATCTCGTAGAAATCGCCCAGACGGAAGAAGAGGATGGAATCCGGGTTGTCCTTTTTGATTTCCAGGTATTGCTTCATCATGGGGGTAAGCTCTGCCATTCAGGCACCTTCTTTCTATGGGGCCCCATAGGGGGCGGGGGCCGGATCTCCTGCAGGAGTTTTTCCCCGCGTAAAGAGACTTCCGGCGGAGGCTGACGGGGGATGCCGGACGGTTTTCGCTCCTCTTTCCGCGCTTCCGCTCCGGCCGGAGCTGTACCCGCCTGCGAAAGCGCACAGAACGCAGCCGCAGAGATGTACACCGCGGGCATAACCAAACGCGGCCCAAGACTCCTTCCGCTGAGCGGCAGAACGTGCGCCGGCAGACGGCTCCCCACATACCTGGGCGCCTGACGGGAACAGCTCTCGTATATGGTGAGCCTTGATCTCCGGTCAAGGTCTCGCCTCAGCGTTTTTTTCTTTTTCCCGCAAGGGGGACGCGGCAGCTCTCAGCTAAGAGCCTGTTTAAAATCTCCCCGCGCATGTCTTGGCGGCGTATTTTCCGCCCTGACTGCGTTAAAAATCCTTGCCATCCGTCAGGATGCCTGCGG
>JAAWIL010000220.1 GCA_022796315.1 Oscillibacter sp.
CTCTGCGGGGCCCCGGACAACGCGCAAACGCTCTCTCAAAATCCCCACTTGTACCCGTAGCCCCAAACCGTTGTAATATACACCGGATTCTGCACGTTGTCCTCAATCTTCAGCCGCAGCCGGCGGATGTTCACATCCACAATCTTCAGCTCGCCGAAGTAGTCCCGGCCCCACACCCGGTCCAGGATCTCCTCCCGGGACAGGGCCTTGCCGGGGTTCTCCATCAGCACCCGCATGATGGAGTACTCCACCTGGGTCAGTTTAATCCGCTGGCCGTTCTTCTCCAGCGTCCGGTTGCGGATGTTCAGCAGGAACGGGTCCTGCCGGATCTCCCCCACCTGCACCGGGTCCTCTCCCCCGGCCCGGCGGAACAGCGCGTCCACCCGGGCGGTGAGCTCCGCCGGCGAGAAGGGCTTGGTCACATAGTCGTCGGCGCCGGTCATGAGGCCCGTCACCTTGTCCATCTCCTGGGAGCGGGCCGTGAGCATGATGATGCCGATCTTCGTGTTGGTGGCCCGAATCCGGCGGCAGACCTCAAAGCCGTCGATGCCCGGCAGCATGATGTCCAGCAGGGCTACGGTGACGTCCGGGTTCTCCGCCAGCCGCTCCATGGCCTCCTCGCCGGTCTCGGCCTCAATCACGTCATAGCCGGCCCGGCGCAGGTTAATGACAATAAAACTGCGGATGCTGGTCTCATCCTCCAGCACCAAAACCTTTTTCATAGCCGCGCTCCTCCCTTTTCCGAATCAGTTCCATATCCCGCCGCAGGCGCCAACCGGCCTATAGAATCCGCACCGGCGCCTGGGCCGCAGAAAGCGGCCGCGGGTCTGTATCCGTCAGTAATCTCCCGCGCTCCACTCCGCTGCCACCAGGCTGAACGCCTCCCGGACCTCGTCCGCGCTCATGCCGTGCTGCCAGGTCTCGTTGGCCTCCAGCAGCTCCCCGGTGTAGATGGTCTCCCCCTGGCGGCCCAGCAGGAACCGGTTCCCCCGAACCGCCCGGGTCTCCCGGTTGGAGCCCGTGATGGCGGTGATCCGCAGGAAGGGCGTCCCCGCCCGGCCGTCCTCCAGCAGAGAGAAGGTCACGGCGGACTCGTCCAGGGAGGCGGACCGGCCAATCCAGATCCGTTCCGTCCAGGCCTCCGGCAGCCGCAGATACCAGCTGTCCTCCGTGCTGTGATACGTCCGCAGAGCCAGCCGGGGCTGACCCGCGCCGTCATAGCCGAACCACTCCACCCACTGGCAGAAGGACGTCTCGTCCTCCGGCGCATAGCGCCGCACGGCGGCCGGCACCTCTGTCAGTCCGTCCCCGTTGATGTCCGCAGGGTACAGCGCGCAGAAGGGGGCCACCACGCCGGAGACCCCCGTGAGGCTGGAGAGGGCCACGTTCGTCAGCTCTCCGCCGCCGGCCGCCTCTCCGCCCCGCACAGCCAGGATGTCCGTGACGGCCCGGGCATCGTCCGTCACTCCGGTGACGAACAGCGCCGGACTCTCCCCCTCCAGCGTTCCCTGGGTTACCCGGCCCTGCTGGTTCAGCTCCGCCATGGTGATGGAGAGCCGCGCCGCAGACTGGGTGGAGAGATTGCCGTCGCTCTGCCAGACGTAGTAATCGGCCACGCCGTCGCCCTCCTCGTCGGCGTGGAGGATCACCAGCTCCTGCAGCTGGTCCTGATTCAGGTCCGCCGTGATGTACTTCACGTACTCCCGCCGCACCAGCAGCTCCGCGCCGCCGGGACGGAGGGAATAGACCTCCAGCACCTGCAGTTCCGCAGTGGCCTTCCAGCCCACCAGCAGCTCCAGCCGGCCGTCGCTGTCCAGGTCCGTGTAGGCAATGCTGTAGATGCTGGTGCCGCTGCCCTCGATCAGGTCCGTCTGGACGTAGCTGTCCCCGTCGGCGGAGAAAATATAGATCTTCAGGGGCTTCTCCTCGGAGGAGTTGCGGAAGAAGGCCACCGCCTCCTCCCGTCCGTCGCCGTCCAGGTCCACCAGCTGCACCGACTGGATATTGGCGCCGGAGGTAGGGGCCGCGTACTCCGCGCCGCTCTCCAGCAGGGCGTTGAGCTGGGTGTTCAGCTCCGTGTACTTGGCCGGCAGGGTGGGCAGGGCGTAGAGCTCCTCCGGGCTCAGCGTCAGCCGGGGCTGGGAGCAGCCGGAGAGCAGCGACGCCGCAAACAGCAGCCCCGCCAGGGTCAGACTCCGCCAGAACCGTCCCATCGCCGTTCCCCCTCTCCTGCTAAATCGCATAACATAACGTGTATCATTATACCACATGCTTCCGGATTTGTGTAGACTTTCTACAAAAAAAGAATCTCCTCCCCATTTCCACGCCTCCCGAGAGGCCCCGGAAGCCGGGAGACGCCAATCTCCACCCAGCGCGAAAGAGGCGGCCGGTCCTTCTTGACCGGCCGCCTTGCGATGACGGAACAGGGAAATTACAGCGTCAGGGAGGGGGCGTTGTAGACCCGCGCCGCCAGCTCGCTGTTCAGCATGTACAGGCTCTTGGGATCGGAGCCGAACAGCTCCATCTTGGAGATCAGGTCGTTGGCGTTGGTCTCCTCCTCGCCCTGCTCCTTCACGAACCAGTCCAGGAACTGCATGGTCCGGAAGTCCTTCACGGCGTAGGCGGCGGCATAGAGCTCATTGATGAGGCCGGTGACGTAGAGCTCATGCTCCAGCCCCGCCTTCAGCACGGCCATGTCGCTGTCCAGCGCCTTGTCGGGCTTGGCGATGGCCTCCAGGGTCACCTTTTCGTTGTTGTTCTGCAGGTACTGATAGAAGAGCATCGCGTGGTCCCGCTCCTCCTGGGCCTGGATCTTGTACCAGTTGGCAAAGCCGTCCAGACCACGGGCCTCAAAGTAGTTGGAAAAGTCAAGATACAGATAGGCGGAATAGAACTCCTTGTTGACCTGCTCGTTCAGCAGGCGGGAAACGGTCTCATTCAGCATGGAAAACTCTCCTTTTTCAGTTTTCCTTGATTTTACCGCAGACTCCCGGCGCTGTCTACTGTCAAATCGCATGATCCTGCCCCGCGAATTCCGTCATCTTTTTCCTCAGAGCCTGTCTAGGATCTCAGCGTGCGGGGATTGGCGAGGGGATTTTTTGTCCAGCAAGGCAAAACGCCGCCGCAATCCTGGCGGATTGCAAGGGTTTTTAACGAAGTC
>JAAWIL010000254.1 GCA_022796315.1 Oscillibacter sp.
CATCAAGTCCACCGTCAAGGTCCACAAGGTCAAGCAGGCCGGCGCGGACATCAGCAAGAACCCGCAGAAGGCTTCCGGCCGCAACCCGCAGAAGGCCTCTGCCAGAAACAAGTAAGAAAGGGGTGCTTAGATCATGTCTACCGTGAAAGTTTTGAACATGGCCGGCGCGGAAGTCGGTACCATGGAACTCAGCGATGCGATTTTTGGCATCGAGCCCAATACCGCCGTTGTGCATGAGGTGGTCAAGAACCACCTGGCCAACTGCCGGCAGGGCACCCAGAGCGCCCTGACCCGCGCCGAGGTCTCCGGCGGCGGCAGGAAGCCCTGGCGTCAGAAGGGCACCGGCCACGCCCGCCAGGGCAGCACCCGGGCTCCCCAGTGGACCCATGGCGGCATCGCCTTCGCTCCCAAGCCCCGGGATTACAGCTACGTGCTGAACAAGAAGGTCAAGCGCCTGGCCCTGAAGTCCGCCCTCTCCGCCAAGGCCGCCGAGGGCCAGCTGGTGGTGATCGACTCCATCCGGCAGGCGGAGATCAAGACCGCCGCCTTCCGCAAGTTCCTGGACAACGTGAAGGTGGACGGCAAGGCCCTGGTGGTGACCCCCGCTGTGGACAACGTGGTTGTCAAGAGCGCCCGGAACATCCCCGGCGTGCTGACCACCGCCGCCAACATGCTGAACGTCTATGACATCGTCAACGCGAAGTATCTGGTGGTGGACCAGGCTGCCCTCAAGAAAATCGAGGAGGTGTACGCGTAATGGCTACCGCATACGACATCATCATCCGCCCCATCATTACCGAGCGGGCGATGGCCGGCGCGGCCGATAAGAAGTACGTCTTCGAGGTTGCCAAGGACGCCGGAAAGATCGAGATCAAGAAGGCTGTCGAGGAGATCTTCGGCGTGAAGGTCGCCTCTGTCAACACCCTGCGGGTGCCCGGCAAGGAAAAGCGCATGGGCGCCGGCCGCCCCGGCATGACCAAGACCTGGAAAAAGGCCTACGTTCAGCTGGCGGCGGATTCCAAGACCATCGAATTCTTTGAAGGCATGGTCTGATTCTAGGGAAGGAGTGAACGCGTAATGTCTATTAAAACTTTTAAGCCGACGACCCCTTCCAGACGTCAGATGACGGTCTCCGGTTTCGACGGCATTGACAAGAAGGCCAAGCCCGAGCCCAGCCTCACCGAGCCTCTCAAGAAGAGCTCCGGCCGCAACAGTTATGGCCGCATCACCGTCCGCCACCGCGGCGGCGGCAACAAGCGCAAGTACCGCATCATCGACTTCAAGCGGGACAAGGTCGGCTCCGCCACCGTGCTGCGCCTGGAGTATGACCCCAACCGCAGCGCCAACATCGCCCTGATCCAGTATGAGGACGGCGAGAAGCGCTATATCCTGGCTCCCGTGGGCCTGAAGGCCGGCCACAAGATCATGACCGGCCCCGAGGCGGACATCCTGCCCGGCAACGCTCTGCCCCTTGCCAACATCCCCGTGGGCACCATCATCCACAACATCGAGCTCCACCCCGGCAACGGCGCCCAGCTGGTGCGCTCCGCCGGCACCTCCGCCCAGCTGATGGCCAAGGAGGGCGGCGACGCCCAGATCCGGATGCCCTCCGGCGAGGTCCGCATCGTGCGCACCAACTGCATGGCCACCATCGGCCAGGTGGGCAACATTGAGCACGAGAACATCAACATCGGCAAGGCCGGCCGCAAGCGCCACATGGGCTGGCGTCCCACGGTCCGCGGCTCTGTTATGAACCCCAACGACCACCCCCACGGCGGCGGCGAGGGCCGCGCGCCCGTCGGCCGGCCCGGCCCGGTCACTCCTTGGGGCAAGCCCGCTCTGGGTTACAAGACCCGCAAGGGCAAGAACCCCACCAGCAAGTTCATCGTCAAGCGCCGCAACGAGAAGTAAGGGAGGCAAGGAAATATGAGCAGATCTGTTAAAAAAGGCCCGTATGTTGCCCCGGAGCTTCTCAAGCGGGTCGAGGCAATGAATGAGAAGAACGAGAAGAAGGTCCTCAAGACCTGGAGCCGGAGCTCCACCATCTTCCCGGCCTTCGTGGGTCACACCATCGCCGTCCACGACGGGCGCAAGCACGTGCCCGTCTACATCCAGGAGGACATGGTGGGCCACAAGCTGGGTGAGTTCGCCCCCACCCGTACCTTCCGCGGACACCGGAAGGACTGAGTAAAGGAGGATGCTGAACATGGAAAATAAAGTTGCAAAAGCGTATCTGCGCTATGTCCGCATCTCTCCCCGGAAGGTCCAGATTGTCTGCGACCTGATCCGCGGTAAGGATGCCGGCACCGCTATGGCCATTCTGATGCAGACCAACAAGTCTGCCTCCGAGCCTCTCCGGAAGCTCCTGAAGAGCGCCGTGGCCAATGCTGAGAACAATTTCGCCATGGACCCCGCCAAGCTGGTGGTGTCCGAGGTCTTCGCCACTCCCGGCCCCATCCTCAAGCGGATGATGCCCCGGGCTCAGGGCCGCGCCTATCGCATCAACAAGCGCACGTCTCACGTCACCCTGGCTGTGACGGAGAAGGCATAAGGGAGGAAAGCAGTTTATGGGACAGAAAGTAAATCCCCACGGTCTGCGCGTGGGCGTCATCAAAGACTGGGATTCCCGTTGGTATGCCAGTGAAGAGAAGGTCGGCGACCTGATCGTGGAGGATCAGAAGATCCGCAAGTACCTCAAGAAGACCCTGTACGGCGCCGGCGTGCCCAAGATTGAGATTGAGCGCAGCGCCGACACCGTGACCATCTTCCTGCACTGCGCCCGTCCCGGCGTCGTCATCGGCAAGGGCGGCGAGCAGATCGAGCAGTACCGTCTGGCCGTGGAGAAGCTCATCGGCAAGAAGGTGCGGCTGAACATTGTGGAGGAGCGCAACCCCGACATGAACGCCCAGCTGGTGGCGGAGAACATTGCCCAGCAGCTGGAGAAGCGCATCTCCCACCGCCGGGCGATGAAGAACTCCATGGCCCGGGCCATGCGCGCTGGCGCCAAGGGCATCAAGGTCTGCTGCTCCGGCCGTCTGGGCGGCCGGGAGATCGCCGGCGTGGAGCACTACCACGAGGGCACCATCCCCCTGCAGACCATCCGCGCCGACATTGAGTACGGCTTCGCGGAGGCCGCCACCACCTTCGGCCGCATC
>JAAWIL010000253.1 GCA_022796315.1 Oscillibacter sp.
AGAGACAGGGCTAACATTTAATTGGAGGTGCTTTAAGAGTATGGCACGTATTGCCGGTATTGACCTGCCGAAGGATAAGCGTATCGAGATCGGCCTCACTTATATCTACGGCATTGGCAGAAAGAGCGCCAAGGATATCCTGGAGAAGAGTGGCGTGAACCCCGACACCCGCGTGAAGGATCTGAGCGACGCCGATGAGCAGAAGCTCCGTGACGCCATTGATGATTACATTGTCGAAGGCGACCTGCGCCGTCAGACCGCGCTGGATATCAAGCGCCTGAGCGAGATCGGCTGCTATCGCGGCATCCGGCACCGCAAGGGGCTACCTGTCCGCGGCCAGCGCAGCAAGACCAACGCGCGTACCCGCAAAGGTCCCAAGAAGACCATTGCCAACAAGAAGAAGTAAGGAGGGATCAACATGGCAACTGCGAAATCTGGCGGCAAGAAGGTGATTCGCCGCCGCCGCGAAAAGAAGAACATCGAGCGTGGCCAGGTCCATATCCGTTCTTCGTTCAACAACACGATGGTGACTGTCACGGATACCCAGGGCAACGCCATCTCCTGGGCCTCCTCCGGCGGCCTGGGCTTCCGCGGCAGCAAGAAGTCCACGCCCTTCGCGGCGCAGACCGCGGCGGAGACCGCTGCCCGTGCCGCCATGGAGCATGGGCTGAAGACCGTAGAGGTGTTTGTCAAGGGCCCTGGCCAGGGCCGTGAGGCCGCGATCCGTGCGCTGCAGGCAGTGGGCCTGGAAGTGACCATGATTAAGGACGTCACGCCCATCCCCCACAATGGCTGCCGTCCCCCCAAGCGTCGTCGCGTCTAATCGAAAGAGGAGGTAACAAGCGTTATGGCAAGATATACCGGTGCAGTTTGCCGCCTTTGCCGCAGAGAGGGCCAGAAGCTCTTTTTGAAGGGCGACCGCTGCTATACGGACAAGTGCTCCATCGAGCGCCGCGGCTATGCGCCCGGAATGCACGGAAATGCGAGAAACAAGAAGCTCTCTGAGTACGGCCTGCAGCTGCGCGAGAAGCAGAAGGCCAAGCGGTACTACGGTGTGCTGGAGAGCCAGTTCCACGACTATTTTGAGATGGCCAACAAGAAGGCCGGCGTGACCGGCGAGAACCTGCTGTCCATCCTGGAGACCCGGCTGGACAACGTGGTCTACCGGCTGGGCTTCGCCATGAGCCGCGCCGAGGCCCGGCAGCTGGTGCTTCACGGCCACTTCACGGTCAACGGCCGCAAGGTGAACGTGCCCTCCTTCCTGGTGAAGAGCGGCGACGTGGTGGAGCTGAAGGAAAAGTCCCGCAGCCTCGATAAGTTCAAGGGCTCCCTGGAGGCCAACGCCTCCCGCGTGGTGCCCAAGTGGCTGGAAATGGACAAGAATCATGTGGCCAAGGTCATTGCAGAGCCCGCCCGCGAGGACATTGATCTCCCCATCGAGGAGCACCTCATCGTCGAGTTGTACTCCAAGTAATCGGAGGCTACCCTCGGATATGACAAGAACTGCCTGCGGCGGGCAATTCTGCTTTGCCGCAATGAGAAGATGAAGGAGGGTACTGCATGATCGAAATTGAAAAGCCCCAGATCGAGTGTATCGAAACGCCCGGCGACGCGACCTACGGCAAGTATGTTGTAGAGCCTTTGGAGCGTGGATACGGCACGACTCTGGGCAACGCGCTTCGCCGCATTATGCTTTCTTCTCTGCCCGGAACCGCGCCGACCACCATCAAGATCGCCGGCGTCCAGCACGAGTTCTCCACCATCGCCGGCGTGAAGGAGGATGTGACGGAGATCGTTCTGAACATCAAGGGCCTTTTGACCAGGCTCCACAGCGAGTCGGTCAAGACAGTCTACATTGAGGCTGTGGGCCCCTGTGAGGTAACTGCCGGGGACATCAAGGCGGACAGCGAGGTGGAGGTTCTGAATCCGGACCTGCACATTGCGACCCTGGACAGCGGCGGAAGCCTCAACATGGAGATTACCCTGTCCCACGGCAGAGGCTATGTGCCCGCCGATCGCAACAAGCCCCAGCAGAATGTGATCGGTACCATCGCTGTGGACTCCATCTACACTCCCGTCTACAAGGTAAATTACACGGTCGAGCCCACCCGCGTGGGGGCCTCCAGCGACTTTGACAAGCTGACGCTGGAGGTCTGGACCGACGGCACCATCTCCGCCCGTGACGCCGTATCCCTGGGCGCCAAGATCCTGTGCGACCACTTCACCCTCTTCACGGATCTCAGTGAGAACGTGGGCAGCAAGCCCACCGTGGTGGAGAAGGCGGAGGCCCAGCGGGATAAGGTGCTGGAGATGACCATTGAGGAGCTGGATCTCTCGGTCCGCAGCTTCAACTGCCTCAAGCGCGCCAACATCAACACCGTGGAGGACTTGATTTCCAAGACCGAGGATGAGATGATGAAGGTGCGCAACCTGGGCCGCAAGTCCCTGGAGGAGGTCATCAACAAGCTGGCCATGATGGGGCTGCATCTGGCCGACGAAGAGAATTCCTGACGCCGGAATTTCCGGTGAAATCCTATCAAAGGAGGATACGAACATGCCCGGAACTCGGAAACTTGGCAAGACCACGGATCAGCGCATGGCGATGCTGCGTCAGCAGGTCACGGATTTCCTGGACCATGGGAAGATGGAGACCACCGTCACCCGTGCCAAGGAGATCAAGCCCATGGCTGAGAAGATGATCACCCTTGGCAAGAAGAACGATCTGGCCGCCTACCGGCAGGCCATGAGCTTCATCACCCGCGAGGATGTCTGCAAGAAGCTCTTCCAAGAGATTGCCCCCGGCTATGCGGAGCGCAATGGCGGTTATACCCGCATTGTCCGCACCGGCGTGCGCCGCGGCGACGCTGCGGAGACCGCGCTGATTGAGCTGGTAAAGTGATCCGAAAGGCCCTTTGCAATGTGCGCGCATTGCAAAGGGCTTTTTCTTCTGCTATAATAGAGAAAAGGCGGCCCTGGTGGGACCGGCCGCAGGTGAAGAGAGGGAGGCGCTTTCATGAGGAAGGTCCAGTGCGGGGAGTGCGGCAGGCGGTACGATTGTAAGGGGACAGGATAATTGAGAAACCGGGATAAACCGGGAGAGGCGGGGGAAGTGCTGGAAAACCCCCGAATATCAACGGGAATGGGCATAATCAGG
>JAAWIL010000221.1 GCA_022796315.1 Oscillibacter sp.
CGCCGCAATCCTGGCGGATTGCAAGGGTTTTTAACGAAGTCTGGACGGAAAATACGCCGCCAAGACGTGTGCGGGGAGATTCTAAACAGGCTCTAAGGACATCATAAGGCCTCCCCCCGGGTTTGTCAACCGGCGTCTGTTTGGGGGGGAGTGTCCGATCGCGCGGTTTATTGCTTCTGAACGGAACGGCCGGAAGTCATATGGGTCCTGTTTGGCGGCGGACAAAACGGCTTCCATCCGATGGTCTGATTTCCGAATTTTCGACCTGGAAATCAGATGACAACTCCGTGGCGCAAAGGCCGCCTCCCTGCCCCGCCGGGCCGGCGGGGCCGCCCAGCCGGCAGGAGAACGGGCGGGGACAGCGCCCCTCCCCTACGCCGCGTCTCCCCCGGCTTCCCAAGCCGTCCCCGCCGGTTTCGTTTGACGGGGAAACGGGGATGGTGGTATACTGTTCTCACAAGATGCCGCCCCCTGGCGGGAGGCCTCGTCCGGGGCGGGCGGAATCAAAAAACGGGGTATGGAGGGATCGCTGTGGCGGAATATTTGATGGCGGTGGATGCCGGCACCGGCAGCGTGCGCGCCGTGGTCTTCGGCGTGGACGGAACCCAGGTGGGCTGCGTCCAGCGGGAGTGGACCCACCGGGAGGACCCCCGCTGGCCCGGCAGCATGGACTTTGACTGGACCGCCAACTGGGGTCTGGCCTGTGCCTGCGTCCGGGGCGTGCTGGAGGAGACGGGCATCGCCCCGGCGGAGATCGCCGCCGTCTCCACCACCTGCATGCGGGAGGGGATTCTCCTCTATGACCGGGAGGGGAACGAGATCTGGGCCTGCGCCAACGTGGACGCCCGCAGCAGCGCCCAGGTGGGCCAGCTGAAGGCCCTGGCCCCCGCCCTGGAGCGGGAGATCTACCGGAAATCCGGCCAGACCTATGCCCTGGGGGCCCTGCCCCGGCTCCTCTGGGTCCGGGACAACCTGCCGGAGGTCTACGCAAGGACCGCCCGCCTGGGGATGTTCAACGACTGGCTGATCTACCGCCTCACTGGGAAGCTGGCCGTGGAGCCCAGCAACGGCAGCACCACCGGCATCATGGACCTCCAAAGCCGGAACTGGCTGCCGGAGATCGCGGAGCGCTGCGGCCTGCGGGCGGACATCTTCCCGGATGTGGTGGAGTGCGGAACCCTCTTTGCCCAGGTCAGCGCCCGGGGCGCGGCGGAGACCGGCCTGCGGGAGGGCACCCCCGTGGTGGCGGGCGGCGGGGACTGCCAGCTGGGCGCCATCGGCGTGGGGGCGGTTCGGGCCAACCAGGCCGCTGTGTTCGGCGGCAGCTTCTGGCAGTACGAGTTCAACACCGCCGCCGGCGCGGCGGACCCGGACTGCCGGGTGCGGGTGAACTGCCACGCGGTGCCGGGTCTGTGGCAGTACGAGGCCCTGGCCTTCAAGCCGGGGCTGGTGATGCGCTGGTTCCGGGACGGCTTCTGCCAGGCGGAAATCGCGGAGGCCGCCCGCACCGGCCGGGACCCCTATGACCTGATGAACGAGGGGGCCGGGGACGTCCCTCCGGGCTGCTACGGGATGCAGTGCTGCTTCAGCGACACCATGAACTTCCTCAACTGGAAGCACGCCAGCCCCACCTTCACCAACTTCCTCCTGGAGCCGGAGAAGTTCAACAAGTTCACCTTCTACCGCGCGATTCTGGAGAACACCGCCCTGCTGGTCCGGGGCCACATCGAGCTGGTGAAGGAGGCCGCCGGCCGGGAGCCGGAGGAGCTGATCTTTGCCGGCGGCGCAGCCAAGAGCCCCCTGTGGAGCCAGATTGTGGCGGACGTTACGGAAAGGCCCGTGAAGGTGCCGGCGGTGAAGGAGGCCACGGCCCTGGGGGCCGCCATCCTGGCGGGCTGCGGCGTGGGGCTGTACCCCAGCCTGGACGAGGCGGTGCGGCGGACGGTGAAGTGGGACCGGACCTTCCGCCCCAACCCGGACAACGCCCCGGTGTACAGGGACCTCTATGACCGCTGGCGGAAGCTCTACCCCGCCCAGCTGGCCCTGTGCGATCAGAAGCTGACCCGGAACCTGTGGATTGCCCCGGGCCTGTGAGGCCGGGAGAAGGAGGAAGAGATGTTTATTGTCAACGAGCGCGAGCGGGAGTACCGCTTCGGGGAGAGCGGCCCGAAGTACCTCATGAAGGGCCCCCGGATGAACTTCGCCCTGGTCCGTTTCCGGCCCGGCGAGGATTTTCAGGCCCACTACCACAGCGTGATGGAGGAGAATTTCTTCATTCTGGAGGGCCGGGTGGACATCGTGGTGGACGGCGTGAAGCACGTGCTGTCCGAGGGGGATCTGATCCACATTGAGCCCGGCGAGATCCACTATGTGCGCAATCCCTATGACGCGCCGGTGAAGATGGTCTCCACCCTGGCCCCCTTCCAGGAGGCGGATAAGACCGACGCGGAAAATCCGGTGTACTGATGGAGGTCCTGGTCATTGACGCCCAGGGCGGCGGCATCGGACGCCAGGTGGTGGCGGAGCTGAAAAAGGATTTCCCGAAGCTGACAGTGACGGCGGCGGGCGCCAACACCATGGCCACCGCCGCGATGCTGAAGGCCGGCGCCGACGCCGGCGCCACAGGGGAGAACGCGGTGATTGTGGGCTGCCGGCGGGCGGATGTCATCGTGGGCCCCATCGGCATTGTCATCGCCGACGCCCTATGGGGGGAGATCACCCCCGCCATGGCCCAGGCCGTGGGCCAGAGCCGCGCCCGGCGGCTGCTGATCCCGGTGAACCACTGCGACAACGTTGTAGTAGGAGTGTCAGACCTGAGTGTAGGACACCTGATTCGGGAGGCGGCGGCCCAGGTGGGGGCGCTGCTGGAGGCTTGACAGAGGCCGGGAGATCCTGTATAATATGGCTTCCAAATGGAACATTCGGAAGCCGGTTTGCCCGCCGCCGGAAACGGCAGCAGCCGCAAAACATGGCACAGATTCTTTCCGGCCTTTCCGGTCGGGAGGAATATTATGAATCAAATGGAAAAAGCGCAGCATGCGCGGTTCCCAAGAGCATCTTATGATGCTTTGGAACTTAGAAGCTGTACCAATAGGCGCCGGCACGCATCTTGACGGAAAATTTTTCGTCTGGCTGCGTCAGAAACTCTTGA
>JAAWIL010000222.1 GCA_022796315.1 Oscillibacter sp.
TTCCGCCCTGACTGCGTTAAAAATCCTTGCCATCCGTCAGGATGCCTGCGGATTTTTGCCTTGCAGGGCAAAAAATCCACTCGCCAATCCATACACGTCAAGATATTAAACAGGCTCTTAGAATATTTCCAGCCCGGGTTCACTCATGGAGCTCCAGGGGCAGGCCGTCCGGGTCGCGGAAGAAGGTCATGCGGCCTCCGGTGTAGGGGTCCCGGCGGATGGGCTCGCAGGGGATTCCCAGGGCCTCCAGGTCCCGCGCCGCCGCCTCCACGTCCTCCACCCGGAAGGCCAGGTGCCGCAGGCCCTGGGCCTCCGGATAGCTGGGGCGGGGCGGCGCGCCGGGGATGGCGAAGAGCTCCAGCTCGCCGTCTCCGAATTTCAGGTCCAGCTTCCAGTCTCCCCGGTCGGGCCGGAAATTCTCCCGCAGGACGGGAAAGCCCAGCTTCTCCACATAGAACTCCTTGGCCTTCTCATAGTCCGAGACAATGATGGCCACATGGTGCATCTGTTCAAACAGCATGGTGTTTCTCCTTCGGTTAAATCGGCTCTCCCAGCCCCTCCAGGACCTCCATCAGGGCGGCGTAGCTCTCCTCCGTCGCCCCGCCGTAGATGGATTGATAATCGCCGTTGCCCATGTCCATGATAACCACTAGGTTGTCCAGGCGGTTACTGTAAAAAGCGGTCTCTGTGACAAACCAGTTTTTCTGAAGAGCGGGCCGCTTTGTCAGACTGGAACGAATGACCGCCAAATCCGCCTCGGTAAACTCAAAAAATTCCTCCGGGCTGTACTCCAGCTGAAAGACAGACTCATAGAGCAGCGCTGCCTCCAGAAATTCGCTGACCGCAGGGGCGGACAGCAGCCGGGGGGAATTCCCCTCCAGAAGGTATACCGGCGGGTCGGGCAGAGATAGGTCCTCCCGTCGGACACAGGCCTGGAACACCCCCTGGTTCTCGTTGAGCAGAATCAGATCCTCATACTTCTCCAGCCATTTCCATTTGGAGTAATGGCCCGGAAAGATCCACGTGTCCTGGCCGCAATTCAGCCGTTTGGTGTGGCCGAAAGTGCGCCAAAAGTCCTCCACCACCGCCGGGATCGCGCCGAAGCGCTCCTTCATGGCGGCGATCTCCGCCTCGGTACAGCCCTGGGGCCGGTCCACGCCATAGAGGTCGCGGACAAGTGTTCGCAGGTCTATGGTAAAAACTCCTCCTCTGTAAGGGCGGCCCGCAGCCGTCCCACCGGTAAATTACAAATCTGTATTTTCCTGGCAGCTCGTTTGAGAAAGCAGCCTTTCAAGCACCTCCGGATTCCCGGAGGTCAGGGCAGCCTGATGCTCCGGCGTCAGCCAACACAGGCCTCGCTTTCGTAAAGATCCAGGAACGCCTTGGGGCGGGCCATGCAGAGCGTTTTCTCCGCCGCCTCCGATTTCATCGGTGCTTTTCCTCCAAATACTTCTCATCCAGCAGCTTCTCCACCAGGTCCAGCCGGGAGGAGAGGATCTCCAGCTTTTTCTGGGTGGGGCTCTCCACGCTGGTCTGGTCCACCTCATCGGCAAAGTGGGTGAGCCGGCCGCCGATGCGGACCACCTGGGCGGGGATGCCCACGGCGGTGGCCTTCTCCGGCACCTCGGTGAGCACCACGGCATTGGCGGCGATGCGGGCGTTGTCCCCCACCTTGAAGGGCCCCAGGACTTTGGCGCCGCAGGAGATCAGCACATTGTTGCCGATGGTGGGGTGGCGCTTTCCGTGGTCCTTGCCGGTGCCGCCCAGGGTGACGCCGTGATAGATCAGGCAGTCGTCGCCGATCTCGGCGGTCTCGCCGATGACGATGCCCATGCCGTGGTCAATGACCAGGCGGCGGCCGATCTTGGCGCCGGGATGGATCTCAATGCCAGTCCAAAAGCGGCTCCATTGGGAGACGCAGCGGGCCAGGAACTTCAGGTGATGGCAATAGAGCCAGTGAGCCGCCCGGTGGTAGAGGATGGCGTGAACGCCGGGGTAGAGGAGCAGGATCTCCAGCTTGCTGCGGGCGGCGGGGTCCCGGCGCTGGTAGGCCTCCAGGAGTCCGCCGGCGCGGGGGGTGTATGCTTCTTCCATATTCAAAACTCCCTTTCGGAACAGCGGCAAAGCCGCCGGAAACGTGTTTGGTTCGCCTGCGGGGTCCCCGGGGGGACTTCGCAAAAGGCGGCGGGGAACCCTCCCTGCGGGAAGCGCTTTGGAACCGGCCAAAGAAAATGCCTCCCGTACCAAGGTACGAGAGGCGACGAATCGCGGTTCCACTCTCTTTTTTCGCTCAACAGGGCCCCTGACGCGGGCCGGACGGAGGGCGTCTGCATCCCCCGCGCTCCCGGACGCACTTCACAGCCCCCTCCGCAGGCGCGCTTGCAGCCGATGACGCACCCTCTCTGTCCGTTGGAGAACTGTTACTCTTTCCGATCCTCACGCTATCCAATTGCTACAGTATCTTATCAGGATTCCCGCTGGGTGTCAAGGGGGAGAAGGGGAGTGCAGAGTTCAGACGGGCGCGGCGGGATTCGTCAGAATGCCCAAATTAAAGGAAGGCCATGCCGGAAAACGCCCCGGAGAACCTGAGCAGAGGGCGGAGATCTGGGGGCAGGGGCCCTTAAAACGGCAGAGTTGGCAGGGATCTGTCTGCCGCCGCTTTTGTCAGATTGCCAAAGGGTTCCGCGGGCAGTCCATTTTTTGGTGGGGACAATCAGAGAAAGCAGTTGACAACGCCTATGGTCTGTGGTATGATAACAGAGCTGTGGCGGATACGCCTGCCGCTCTGTACGGAGAGATGTCCGAGCGGTTGAAGGAACCGGTCTTGAAAACCGGCGAGGCGCAAGTCTCCGTGGGTTCGAATCCCACTCTCTCCGCCATTGTTTTTCAAGTTCATCTGCGGAAGTACCCAAGAGGCCGAAGGGGCTCCCCTGCTAAGGGAGTAGGCTGGATAAAACCGGCGCGAGGGTTCAAATCCCTCCTTCCGCGCCATGATAAGTTGACAGGCTACACCAAGGGGGTAGTCTGTCAACTTTTACAAAAACAACCTTGATTATCTCTGAAAAGCCTTGAAATACAGGCACTTTCGCGGATATGGACAAGGAATTTACTACCGATTTACTACTTTTGAGGAAAGAGCCTTG
>JAAWIL010000006.1 GCA_022796315.1 Oscillibacter sp.
CTTGCCATCCGTCAGGATGCCTGCGGATTTTTGCCTTGCAGGGCAAAAAATCCACTCGCCAATCCATACACGTCGAGATATTAAACAGGCTCTTACAGATTGATCTCCGGGTGCTCGATCACCTGGGCCTTGATGAGGTTGGTGGAGCCGCTCTTGCCCAGGGGGACGCCGGCGGTGATGACCACCGTGTCGCCGTCCTGCACCAGGCCCTCCTTCCGGGCCACTTCTGCGGAGAGGGAGAAGATCCGGTCTGTGGAGTTCACTTCCCCGGTGAGGAAGGGGGTCACGCCCCAGGAGATGTTCAGCTGGCGGCGGACTTTTTCGTGCATCGTCATGGCGGCGATGGGGCAGGCGGGGCGGAACCGGCAGATCAGCCGGGCGCTGCGGCCGGAGTGGGTGGCGGCCAGGATGGCCTTGGCCTGGAGATCCTTGGCCGTGAGGCAGCAGGTGTGGGTGATGGCGTCGTTGATGTTGGAGGCCGGAAGCACCCGCTGCTTCTGGAACTGCTTCCAGTAGTCAATGGCCCCCTCGGTCTCGGCGATGATGTCCACCATGGCTTGGAGGGCCTCCACCGGGTACTTGCCCCCGGCGGTCTCGCCGGAGAGCATCACGCAACCTGTGCCGTCGTACACGGCGTTGGCCACGTCCGAGACCTCGGCGCGGGTGGGCCGGGGATTGCGGATCATGGAGTCCAGCATCTGGGTGGCGGTGATCACCGGCTTGCCCGCCTGGAGTCCCTTGCGGATCATCTGCTTTTGCAGCACCGGCACCCGGGCGGCGGGAATTTCCACGCCCAGGTCGCCCCGGGCCACCATGATGCCGTCGGCGGCGGCCAGGATCTCGTCCAGGTGGTCTACGCCCTCCTGGTTTTCAATCTTGGCGATGATCTTCACCTCGTCTCCGCCGAGGTCATGGAGAACGGCGCGGATGGCCTCCACGTCGCTGGCCCGGCGGACAAAGGAGGCGGCGATGAAGTCAAAGTCCTGCTCCACACCGAAGCGGATGTCGTCCAGGTCCTTCTCTGTCAGGGCGGGAAGCTGGATATGGACGCCGGGGATGTTGATGGACTTGTTGGCGGACAGGGTGCCGCCGTTTTCCACGGTGCAGATCACGTTCCGGCCCTCAATGCGGTCCACCCGGATGGCCACCAGGCCGTCGTCAATCAGAATCTCCTGGCCGGGGGCAACCTCCTCGTGGAGGTTCGGGTAGGTGACGGACACCCAGCCCTGGTTTCCGGTGATGTCCTCCGTGGTGAGGGTGAAGGGGTCCCCGGCCTTCAGCTCGACGCTCTTGCTCTCAAAACTCCGGATGCGGATCTCGGGGCCCTTGGTGTCCAGAATCGTGGCGACGGGGCAGCCCATCCGGTCCCGGACGGCCTTCAGCCGGTTCAGCCGGTCCAGGTGCTCGGGATGGCTGCCGTGGGAGAAGTTGAACCGGGCGGCGTTCATACCACCCCGGATCAGGGCGATGACCATGTCCTCGCTGTCCACAGCGGGGCCCAGGGTGCAGATAATTTTCGTTTTTCTCATAGATGTTCCTCCTGTCAGGAATCCAAGTGAAAAGGGAGTTTTTTCTATTATACAGGATTTTGGGAAAATTTAAAGGAGAGAATGGTAGAAATCATCGGAAAAACCAAAAAAAATTTGCCCCATTTTTGGTCTTGACAAGGGAAGCGGTCTTGCGTATAATCAACAGTCGAATGTGTGGAGGGGGATGAGTCCAATGGGTTTGCTGCTGACCGGCGGGACGGTGTTTTTGGAAGGACGCCTTTGTGAGATGGACCTGATGGCAGACCAGGGCCGTATTGTTTCCGTTTCTCAGACGGCTTCTTCGGTCATTGAATTGCATCATGATTTGGTGGTTCCAGGCTTCGTTGATGTTCATGTACATCTTCGAGAGCCTGGTTTTTCTTATAAGGAGACGGTGGCCTCCGGCACAGCCGCCGCCGCTGCGGGGGGATACACGGAGGTCTGCGCCATGCCCAACCTGAACCCGGTGCCGGATACGCTGGAACATCTCCAGGTGCAGCTGGGGCTCATCCAGCGGGAGGCCAGGGTCCGCGTCTGCCCTTACGGGGCCGTCACCCGGGGGGAGCGGGGGGAGACCCTGGCGGATCTTCGGGCTATGGCGCCCTATGTGGCCGGGTTCTCCGACGACGGCCGGGGGGTTCAGTCCGAGGCCCTGATGCGGCGGGCCATGGAGCTGGCCAGGGAGCTGGACAGGCCCATTGTGGCCCACTGTGAGGACGAGTCCCTGCTGGCCAAGGGCTGGTGCGTCCACGACGGCGTCTTTGCCCGGGCCCACGGTCTCCCCGGCAACGACCCCGCCAGCGAGTGGCGCCAGGTGGCGCGGGACCTGGCGCTGGTCCGGGAGACCGGCTGCCGCTACCACGTGTGCCACGTCTCCACGAAGGAGAGCGTGGCTCTGATCCGCCAGGCGAAACGGGAGGGCCTTCCCGTCACCTGCGAGACCGGGCCCCACTACCTGGTGCTGTGCGACGGGGACCTTCAGGAGGACGGCCGCTTTCGGATGAATCCCCCCATCCGCGCGGCGGCGGACCGGGACGCCCTGGTGGAGGGCCTGCTGGACGGAACCGTAGACTGCGTCGCCACGGACCACGCTCCCCACGCGGCGGAGGAGAAGGCGGGGGGCCTCCGGGGGAGTCTCAACGGCGTGGTGGGCCTGGAGTGCGCCTTCCCCGTCCTCTACACGGAGCTGGTGAAGCCCGGCAAGGTTCCGCTGGAGACCCTCCTGAACGCCCTGTGCATCCATCCCCGGAAGATCTTCCGCCTGCCGGGCGGAGAGCTGGCTGAGGGCCAGCCCGCCGACCTGACCGTGCTGAGTCTGGACTGCGAACCGGATCTCGTCGCGCCAGAGACATTCCAATCTATGGGTCGGGCCACCCCCTTCGCCGGACGCAGGGTGGACGCCGCCGTGTCCATGACCCTGGTGGGCGGGGAAATCGTCTTCCAAAAGAACGTAAAGAGATCACCGGCGGGACGCGCCGCCGCAAAGGGCGGGAGCCGCCCGGAAGGAGGGAACGTATGAACAAGTCCCGATTCACCCTGGAGGGCGCCCGGCCATTGACCCGGGACATCTGGGAGCTGACCCTGACAGGGGACACCTCCGCCATCACCGCGCCGGGGCAGTTTGTCAATGTGGAAGTGCCGGGGAAGTTCCTCCGCCGTCCCATCTCCGTCTGCGACTGGGACGGGGAGCGCCTGACGCTTCTGGTGAAGGAGGCGGGGGAGGGCACTTGGGAGCTGGTGCGCCTGCCCGCCGGGACAGAGCTGGACGTGCTGTCCGGCCTGGGAAATGGCTTTGACCTGACCGAGGCGGCGGAGGGCGCCGTGCTGGTGGGCGGCGGCATCGGAGCCGCGCCGCTGTACGGCCTGGCAAAGCGTATGAGTACACAGGGGAGAAGGCCCGCCGTTATCCTGGGCTTTCGGTCCAGGGAGGACGCCTTCTATCTGGAGCGATTCTATGGGCTGGAGTCCGAGCCCCGGGTCTTCATCGTCACGGAGGACGGGAACCTGGGGGCGAAGGGATTTGTTACGGACCTGCTGCGGGCGTTTCCGGAGACCTCCTACGTGCTGGCCTGCGGGCCAACGACCATGCTGCGGGCAGTCCACGCGCTGCCCCAGGTGACCGGCGGGCAGTTCAGCTTTGAGGCCCGGATGGCCTGCGGGTTCGGGGCCTGCGTGGGGTGCTCCATCCCCACGGCAAACGGCCTCCGCCGGGTCTGCAAGGACGGGCCTGTGTTCCGAAAGGAGGAGATTCTGTGGACTTGAGCGTCAACCTTGCCGGGGTGAGGCTGAAAAACCCCATCATCCCCGCCTCCGGCACCTTTGGCTATGGGCGGGAGTTCGCGGAGCTGTACAACCTGGATCTTCTGGGAGCTTTCTCCTGGAAGGGCACCACCGCGGAACCCCGGGACGGCAACCCCCAGCCCCGGGTCGCCGAGACGGCGGGGGGCATGCTGAACGCCGTGGGTCTGCAAAATCCCGGCATCGACGCGGTGGTGGCGCGGGAGGTGCCCAACATCGCCAGAATCTTCCATGGGCCGGTGATCGCCAACGTGGGCGGCTTCTCCCTGGAGGAGTACGCGGAGAACTGCCGGAAGCTGGAGGCCTGCCGGCAGGTGGAGATTCTGGAGGTCAACATCTCCTGCCCCAACGTTCACGCCGGAGGGAAGAACTTCGGCTGTGACCCGGCCTCCGCCGCCGCAGTGACAAGGGCCGTTCGGGCGGCCACGAGGAAGCCCGTCTTCATGAAGCTGACCCCCAACGTCACCGACATCACGGAGATCGCCCGGGCCTGCGCCGCCGAGGGGGCCGACGGCCTGTGTCTCATCAACACGCTGCTGGGGATGCGGATTGACCTGCGCACCCGCCGCCCGGTGCTGGCCAACCGCACCGGGGGCCTCTCCGGCCCCGCCGTCTTTCCGGTGGCGCTGCGGATGATCTGGGACGTGTACGAGGCGGTGAAACTCCCCATCATCGGCTGCGGCGGCGTGGACAGCGCGGAAACCGCAGCGGAGATGATGCTGGCGGGGGCCTCCGCCGTGGAGGTGGGCGCCGCCAACCTGCGGGACCCCTACGCCTGCAAGACCATCATTGAACACCTGCCCGGCGTCTGTGAGCGCCTGGGCGTTACCCAAATTTCTGAACTGACAGGAGGCGCGCACCATGGTTAAGGATGTGATCATTGCCCTGGATTTCCCCGGCCGTGAGGAGACCCTGGCCTTTTTGGACCGGTTTCCGGCGGGGGAGAAGCCCTTTGTGAAAGTCGGCATGGAGCTCTACTACGCCGAAGGGCCGTCCGTCGTCCGGGAGATCCAGGCCCGGGGACACAAAATTTTTCTGGACCTGAAGCTCCATGATATCCCCAACACGGTGAAGCGGGCCATGTCCGTTCTCTCCCGGCTGGACGTGGATCTGGTAAACCTCCACGCCGCCGGGGGCTCGGAGATGATGAGGGCCGCCCTGGAGGGCCTCACCCGGCCCGACGGCACCCGACCCCTGCTGATTGCCGTCACGCAGCTGACCTCCACCGGCCCGGACATGCTGAAAAAGGAACTGCTGATTGATACCCCCATGGGTGAGACAGTGCTGTCTTATGCCGAGAATGCCGCCGCCAGTGGCCTGGACGGGGTGGTCTGCTCCCCTCTGGAGGCGGCGCTGGTGAAGGAGCGCTGCGGTGGGGACTTCCTCACCATCACCCCGGGCATCCGGTTTGCGGATGGGGAGCTGGGAGACCAGAAGCGGGTCATGACACCGGCGAGAGCCGGACAGGCGGGGTGCGACTACCTGGTTATGGGCCGGCCCATCACCCAGGCGGAGGACCCGGTAGACGCGTACCGCCGGGCCGTGCAGGAGGCGAAAGACGGGAGCCGGCCGTGAGAATCCCGTCTGTTTTTTTGAAATAAGGAGGATTTTATGACACTGGAACACACCATTGCCCAGGACCTGCTGTCCATCGGCGCGGTCTTTCTCCGGCCCGACGACCCCTTTACCTGGGCCAGCGGCATCAAGAGCCCCATCTACTGCGACAACCGCCTTACCCTGACCGCCCCAGCCGTCCGCGCCCATGTGGAGGAGGGCCTGGCGGCATTGATTCGGGAACACTACAGTGATGTAGAAGTGCTGATGGGCACCTCCACCGCCGGGATCGCCCACGCCGCCATCGTGGGCCACCTGATGGACCTGCCCATGGGCTACGTCCGCTCCGGCAGCAAGGACCACGGCCGGCAGAACCGCATTGAGGGCAGGCTGGAGCCCGGCCAGAAGGTGGTGGTCGTGGAGGACCTGATCTCCACCGGGGGCAGCTGCGTCGAGGTGGCGGAGGCCCTGCGGGAGGCCGGCGCGGAGGTCCTGGGCATCGTGTCCATCTTCACCTATGGGCTCCGGAAGGGCCTGGAGCGCCTGGAGGCCGCCCATGTGACGAACTACAGCCTGTCCAATTTCGACGCGGTGTGTGAAATCGCCGCCCGGGAGGGGAAAATCAAGACCGAGGATATCGAGCGTCTGAAGAAGTTTCGGGCGAACCCCAGCGACGAGAGCTGGATCGGCTGATGGGACACCGGGCCGCTCCCGGCCCCGGTCTCCTCCAAAGCATCCAATCCCTGCCTACATAGGATCTTCTCTGCCAGAAAGGAGTCCCCATGCCAAGAAATATCATTGACATCACAGACCTGTCCGTCGCGGAGATCGACCAGCTGATCGCCACGGCGGAGGACATTCTGGAAAACCCCGCCAAATACCAGAACGCCTGTGTCCACAAGCAGCTGGCCACCCTCTTTTTCGAGCCCTCCACCCGTACCCGCCTCTCCTTTGAGTCCGCCATGCTGGCCCTGGGGGGCAGCGTGCTGGGGTTCTCTGAGGCCAACTCCAGCTCCTCCGCCAAGGGGGAGGCCGTGGGAGACACCGTTCACACCGTCAGCTGCTACGCCGACATCATCGCCATGCGCCACCCCAAGGAGGGCGCGCCCTACGCCGCCGCCCAGTTCAGCGAGGTGCCCATCATCAACGCCGGAGACGGCGGCCACAACCACCCCACCCAGACCCTGACGGACCTCCTCACCATCCACCGCGAGAAGGGGCGGCTGGACAATTTCACCATCGGCTTTTGCGGCGACTTGAAGTTTGGACGCACGGTCCACTCCCTGGTCAACGCCCTCAGCCGGTATGAGAAAATCCGCTTCGTGCTGATCTCCCCGGAGGAGCTGAAGCTGCCCCGCTACGTCAAGGAGCAGTCCCTGGAGGCCAAGGGAATTCCCTACGTCCAGACGACAGACCTGGAGTCCGTGATGCCGGAGCTGGACATCCTCTACATGACACGGGTCCAGAAGGAGCGCTTTTTCAACGAGGAGGACTATCTCCGACTGAAAGACAGCTATGTCTTAACTCTGGAGAAGCTCCAGAATGTGAAGGAGGATCTGTCCATCCTCCACCCGCTGCCCAGGGTGAACGAGATTGCGGCGGCGGTGGACAAGGACCCCCGGGCCGCCTACTGGAGGCAGGTGAAGAACGGAAAGCTGATCCGCATGGCGCTGATTTTGAAGCTGCTGGGCATTGAGGTTGAGGGAGGTTGATTCGATGAATATTGACAGTATTTCCAACGGCGTCGTTCTGGACCACATCCAGGCGGGCAGGAGCATGGAGATCTACCGGCACCTGCACCTGGACCAGCTGGACTGCCAGGTGGCCATCATCAAAAACGCCCGCAGTGAACACAAGGGCCGCAAGGACATCATCAAGATCGACTCCCCCATGGAGCTGGACCTGGACGTTCTGGGCTACATTGATAAGGACATCACAGTGAACATCATCCGGGACGGGAAGCTGAAGGAGAAGAAGCACCTGGAACTGCCCCGGAAGCTGGTGAACGTGATCCGGTGCCGGAATCCCCGCTGCATCACCACGGCGGAGCCCCAGCTGGACGCCATCTTCCTCCTCAGCGACGCCCACGTCTACCGCTGCGCCTACTGCGAGACGGAGGAGAGCCGCCAGACGCCGTAAGGTTACAGAGAGCCCCTGGAGCGGCCGGTGTGAGCCGCCCCAGGGGCTTGTGGCTTCTTGGAATGGGAAAACTTCGGTTGGGGGGACTTCAGACGCCCCGCCAGGCCTCCGGCCGGAGGGTGCTCATGTCCTGCTTGGCCCGCTGGATCTCCGCCAGCATGGCCTCCTTGTCCTGGTTCAGGGTGCCCCGCAGCAGCAGGTAGTTGGAGGCGTGGTTCATCCGGAAGATGCTGCCGGGGCTGTCCAGGTGCTCCACCAGCAGCTTCGTCTCCTCCAGGACCTGGGCCTGGGTCAGGAGGTGGAATTCCCCGTTGTGGACCCAGTCATAGAGGGGGGTTTCCTCCTCCACCACCAGAGTCAGCATTCCGATATACTCCGGGTTCATGGCGTTCAGGGCCCTGGCCGTCTCCACGGCGTGCCGCTCCAGCAGCTCCGGGCCGCCCAGGCCCGTGATGGCCGTCACCGACAGCTTCAGCCCGCACCGCCGGATCTTCTGGCCCATTTCGATGATCTCCGCCGCCGGGTGGCCCTTGCGCATGAGGGTCAGCACCTCGTCGCTGCCGGACTCCAGGCCCATATAGACCATGGTCAGGCCCTTCTCCCGCAGGGTATTCAGCTCCTCCTCGCTCCGGATGCGGATGCTGGAGGGGGAGCCGTAGCAGGTGATCTGCTGGCACTCGGGGAATAGCTCCCGAACGGTATCCAGAATCGTGTACAGCTCCGACGCCTTGCGTACCAGGGCGTCGCCGTCGGCCAGAAAGACCTTCTCCACCCGGCGGTAGGCCTGGCGGGCCATCTGGAAGTCCTCCAGAATCTCCGCCATGGGCCGCAGGGCGAAGCGTTTGTCCTTGTACATGTCGCAGAAGGCGCAGGTGTTGTGGCTGCACCCGTAAGTCACCTGCACGATCAGGCTGTAGGCCTCAGAGGGGGGCCGGAAAACTCTGCCATAGTATCTCATACGCCCAACTCCTCCAATGCCGAGAGTTTCAGGCAGACACAGAGGATCTCAATGGCCTGCTTCAGCTCCTCCACCGGCGGCAGAGACGGCGCGATGCGGATGTTGCTGTCCTGGGGGTCCCTGCCATAGGGAAAGGTGGCCCCGGCGCCGGTCATGGTGACGCCGGCCTCCCTGCACAGGGCCAAGGTCCGCTTGGCAGTGCCGGGCATGGCGTTCAGAGACACGAAATATCCGCCCTTGGGCCGCTGCCAGGAGGCGATCTCCAGGGGGGCGATCTCCCGGTCCAGAGCGTCCAGCACGGCGCGGAACTTGGGGCCCAGAATGGCGGCATGCCGTTTCATCAGCGCCAGGGTGTGGGCCTTGTCCCGGAGGTACAGCACGTGGCGCTGCTGGTTCACCTTGTCAAAGCTGATGATCTGCACGGACAGCAGCTTCTCCATGTGCCTCAGGTTCGCCTCGGAGCAGGCGAAGCAGGAGATCCCGGCGCCGGGCAGAGTGACCTTGGAGGTGGAGGCGAACTCAAAGACGAGGTCCGGATTTCCCGCCGCCTCGCACAGGGACAGGATGTCCGGGAACTCCACGTACTCCCCCTCGAACTCGTGGATGCAGTAGGCGTTGTCCCACATGATGACGAAGTCCGGCGCGGCGGGTTTCAGGGCCGCCATGCGGCGGACGGTCTCGTCGGAGTAGATGATGCCGTCGGGGTTGGAGTACTTGGGCACGCACCAGATACCCTTGACCGCCGGGTCCTGTACGGCCTGTTCCACGGCGTCCATGTCGGGGCCGCTCTCCGTCATGGGGATGGTGATCATCTCAAAGCCGAAGCTCTCGGTGATCTGAAAATGCCGGTCATAGCCGGGGGCGGGGCAGAGCCACTTGATGGTCTCCTCCCTGCACCAGGGCCGGGGGCTGTGAAGCAGGCCGTGGGTATAGCCCTTGGCGATGGTGTCGTACATCAGCTGCAGGCTGGCGCTGCCGCCCACGAAGACCTGCTGGGGCTTGCAGCCCAGAATTTCTGCAAAGAGGCGCTTGGCGGCGGGAAGGCCGCTCATCTCGCCGTAGTTCCGCACGTCGATGCCGTCGGAGAGGTAGTCCTCCGGCCGGAGCATCTGCTGGAAGATGCCGCTGGACAGGTCCAGCTGGTCCTTGCCGGGCTTTCCCCGGGCCATGTTCAGCTGGAGGTCCTGGTCCTTCAGGGATTGGTATTCCCGCTGAACCTTGGCATATTCCTCCGCCCGCTCCTGGGGCGTCAGCTTGGGATAGGCAGTCATAAAAAATATCCTTTCTTGTTCTGGTTGGTTTGATTCTCGTAGTATAGCCTGTTTTCCCGAAAGTTGCAAGTCCTGAGACGGAAGAGGGGAAAAATCTTTTGACGCGTTCCGGTGAACCGGTTGTCTGACAAGGAGTCCTCCGGCGCGGGGGAGGGGAGACGCCGCCTGGTATGTAGGGTCCCCGGCGCCTTTGATCCGGCGGGAGCGCGCAGAACACCACCCCGCCGCCGGAAGGACCGGCGGGGGATGGCGTTTTGGGTTCCATGTATTCGTGCGGGCTGCCGCGGCCGGCTGCGGGGGGAAACGTCAGCAACAGCAGCCGGAGCCGGCGCAGTTGTTGTCGGCGCAGGCGATGGTGGGCTCTCCGGTGGTCAGCGTCACGCCGTAGCGGACGGGTACGGAGACGCAGATCTGCTGGGTCATGGTCACGATGCAGCGGCTGCCGTCGGCCTCGGTGACGCAGTTGATGCAGGGGCTTCCCTGGCAGGCCACGGTGACGGTGCCCACGGAGGCGGTGGGAGTCAGCACCAGCGGCGCGGCGACGTCCACGCACTGGGTGCCGGTTTTGCTGCATCCGCCGGAAGGACAGCTCTCCTCCGCCGGGCGGCTGAGGAGCGGCTCATGTTCATATGCTTCACTGATACGCAAAGCGATCCCTCATTTCCTGGGGAGCCGCCGCGCGCAGAAGGGGCGGCGGTTCCTGAAGTGGTACCCCTGTGGGGTACGCTCCATCCTATGCGCTGGAGGGATGGTTTGCGCCTGGGCCGCCGTCGTTCTCTGCTTTCACTTTGAGGCAGAATGTGATATACTTTCTGTAAACCCTATAAAAGGAGATGCAAAGAGCGGGTATGGACGAAAAACAGGAACATAAATTTCATGAGATGACAGAACAGCCGGTGAGCCTCCTCGTGTGCCGCCTGGCGCTGCCCTGCATCATCAGCATGCTGGTCACGGCTTTCTACAACATGGCGGACACCTTTTTTGTGGGCCGTCTGGACAGCAACAGCGCCACTGGCGCCGTGGGTGTGGTCTTCTCCATGATGGCGGTCATTCAGGCGGTGGGCTTCTTCTTTGGCCACGGCAGCGGCAACTTCATCTCCAGAGAGCTGGGACGGCACAATCTGGAGGACGCCTCCAACATGGCCGCCACCGGCTTCTTCTCCGCCCTGGGCGCGGGGCTGCTCATCTGTGTGCTGGGCCAGATCTTCCTGGAACCCCTGGCGTATCTGCTGGGCTCCACAGACACGATCCTGCCCTACGCCGCATCCTACCTGCGGATCATTCTGCTGGGAGCACCCTGGATGACCGCCTCCCTGACGCTGAACAACCAGCTGCGCTTCCAGGGCAGCGCGGCCTACGCCATGGTGGGCATTACCAGCGGCGCGGTGCTGAATATCGGGCTGGACCCCCTTCTGATCTTCGGGTGCGGCCTGGGCGTGGCGGGGGCGGCCTGGGCCACCATCATCAGCCAGCTGGTCAGCTTCCTGATTCTGCTGGCGGGCTGTGCGCGGGGCGGCAACCTGGAGATCCGCCTCTCCCGGGTCCAGCGGAGCTGGTTCTATTACCAGATGATGATCCGGGGCGGCCTGCCCTCTCTGGCCCGCCAGGGGCTGGCCAGCGTGGCCACCATCTGCCTGAACTGGGCCATCCGGCCCCACGGGGATGCCGCCATTGCCGCCATGGGCGTGGTCCAGCGGCTCATGATGTTCGGCGGCTCCGCCATGATCGGCTTCGGCCAGGGCTTCCAGCCGGTGTGCGGGTTCAACTATGGAGCCCTGCTCTACACCCGGGTCCGGGAGGGCTTCTGGTTCTGTGTGAAGACCTCCACGGCCTTTTTGCTGGCCGTCGGCACGGCGGGCATCGTCTTTGCCCCCCAGCTGATCGCCCTGTTCCGAAATGACCCGGAGGTGATTGCCGTGGGCGCGGCGGCCCTGCGGTTCCAGTGCGCCACCTTCTTCCTCTCCGGCTGGGTGGTCATGAGCAACATGATGCTCCAGACCATCGGCCGCACGGGACCGGCCACCTTCCTGGCGATGGCCCGGCAGGGGACCTTCTTCATCCCCCTGGTATGGCTCCTCTCCACGACCCTGGGTCTTCTGGGTGTCCAGATGAGCCAGGCCGCCGCCGATGTGCTGACGGTGCTCTGTGCCATTCCCATCCAGCTGCGGGTGCTGCGCCAGCTGTCCGTGCCGGACGGCACGCCGTTGGACCGTCAGCCGCGCTGACGGAAACCGGAACAAAACCAGCCCCCGCCGCAATGCGGCGGGGGCTGGTTTCCGCGTCAGTCGGCAGCGGCCACGCCGGTGACGCAGTTTACATAGTACTTGCTGGCGTCCGTCACAATGCACCAGGCCGGAGCCAGGGACAGCGCCGAGGCGGTGGAGCCCTGAAGCTCATAGCAGAGATACATATCCGTGACGGCGGAGACCACCGCGTAGCTCTCCCGGCGTATCTGCTGGAAGGAGGTCAGGGCGGCGGCGGCGGACAGGGGCTCCCGCTCCTCCGAAACGGCGGCGCCCTCTCCCGGCAGCAGCGTGCCGCTGACGGTCAGCAGCTTGCCCTGGTCTAAGGTAAAGAGGACGGTGCTGTTGTAGACCGGGCGCTTTCCGTAGAGACAGACCGCCGTGCCGGTGCCGGAGCGCTGGCTGTCCAGGGAAAAGACCGGCTCCTCGCAGGAAAAGCGCTTGCAGAACTTCCGGCAGAGCTCTACGCCGTCCTGGGAGGGCAGGGAGCCCACGATGTCAAAGGCCCCGTTGGAGCGGAACTGTGCCACGCCGCTCTCCGAGGAGTAGAGGCAGGTGCCGTCCTCCAGACTGCTGCGGACCAGGCCGGGACCCAGGAAGAACTCCGCCGCCTCCCGCTCCCGCTCCGGGTTCCGGGACAGCGACAGGGAAGGGGGCGGAGTCTCCCGGGAGATGACGCCCTCCTCCAGAGTCATGCCGTCGGCGGCGAAGAGGGACACCAGCTGGGCCTCCGTCCGGTGGCGGCTGCGCACCGCCGCGGTCTGGCGCATGGCCAGAGAGCCCAGAAGAAAGCCGTTCAGCAGGACAAGGATCATGATGATGATGTTTTTCAAAAGACGCCGGTCCAAGTGTTCACCCCGCAGTGATGGTATTGTTGGCAGACCGCGCTCCCTCCGAGGGGGGCAGGGAAGGCGCGGTCTTGACACAGAAGCGCCGGATTACTCCGCCAGCCACTGGGCGGAGGAGGTGCCCGCGCCGCTGTCCGTATAACCGATAAACAGCTCCGCGCCCTCCTGCCGGGCGGCGATGGACAGGGACTGCCGCAGAGGCAGCAGAAGGGAGTCCGTGCCGGCGGAGGCGTACTGCCGGACGCAGATGGTCATTGAGGAGACGTTGCGGCCCGTAAGGCTCACCTGGGCCGCCCCCTGTCCGTCCGCCAGGTGGACGGGGACCCCGTTCACCTGATAGCCGTATTGCAGCGCCGTAGCGCCGCCCACCTGCCGGATGCTCTCCAGGTACAGGGAGGCCTCCCCGGCGGTGGAGGAGAGCAGGCCGTTGAGGAGGGCGCCCACCCCCGTGGCGGCCTCCAGCCGGGTGGGGATCTCCTCCCCGGCGGCAATGGACAGTACCGGGTCCCCGCCGCTTTTGTAGACGATGGTGCCGTCCGGGTGAATCCGCAGGGTGCGGCCGTTCTCCGTCACCACCTCCGCGCCGCTGGCGTCGGTGTAGCGGTTCTGGGTGTTGGGATTGAAGCCCAGGCTGGCCAGGAGACGGCTGGTGTCCGACAGGGGAATGGAGACCGAGAGCTCCGGCAGGGTGGGCAGCTCGTTCAGCAGCAGGGTGCAGGGAGCCAGCGTCTGGGCGGCGGGGTTGTCGGTCAGCTCAAAGGCGAAGGAGGCGTTGCCCAGCTCGTAGTGATTCACCGCCTCCTCCAGGATCTGTGAGGAGAGGGCGGTTTCACAGCGCAGATACCCGCCGCTCTCATCGGAGAAATAAAGCACCACCGTGTCCCGCTGCTGCGACAGGATCAGCCGCCGGGCGGAGAGGGTCTCCTCGCCCTCAGTCTGCACCAGGTGGGACAGCACCGACAAGGGGAGCGGCGTGAGAAAGTCATAGTAGACCGAGGTCCCCTCCAGGGCCCGGAGGAAGGTTTGTCCGTCGCTGGCCACGCAGGTCCGGGCAGAACCCAGGGCCTGCTCCAGCAGTCCCCGCAGGGGCTCAAAGGCCTCGTCCGCAGTGGTGAGGGCCATCATGCCGCAGCGCCCGAAGGAGCCGTCGGTAACGGCCGCCCGAACCGGCGCGGTCAGGGTGAAATTGGTCTGACTGGGGGCGGGGGCTCCCTTGTTTCCCTCGGAGAAGAAGCCGGCCCCCAGGTTGTAGATCTGGGTTTGGGCGAACAGCAGCACCGCCGTGACGGACAGCACCGCGATGGTGAGATTCTGGATGAAATCCTGGCGTTTCCGGCCCCGCTCGTTCATGGCCGCATCCCTCCGCTCTGTCCCCGCTGGGCGATGGGAAGCGTCAGGCGGATGGTGGTGCCGGGGCCCTGGCGGGGAACCAGGGCGATGACGCCGTCATGGCGCTGGACGATCTCCCGGGCGATGGAGAGCCCCAGTCCGGTGCCGCCGGACTCTCGGGACCGGGCCTTGTCCACCCGGTAGAAGCGCTCGAAGATCCGCTCCCGGTCCTTCTCCGGGATGCCGATGCCGTCGTCCTGGACCTCCATCCAGACGGTCTCCTCTCCGGCGCCGGAGGTGATGCGGATGTGACCGCCGTCCGGGGTGTACTTGATGGCGTTGCCGATGATGTTCATCATCACCTGCTCCAGCCGGCTCCGGTCGCCCACGATCAGCGGCAGGCTCTCCGGCGGGTCGTAGGTCAGCTGGTGGCCCCGCTGCTTGGCGTTCAGGGCGTTGGCCCGGACCACGCTCTCAATGGCGTCGGCGAAGGGGAAGCGGGAGAGGGACAGCTCCGCATTGCCCGCGTCCAGGCGGCTGAGGGTCAGGAGGTCCTGCACGATGTGGGTCATCCGGTCGGCCTCGTTGATGATGATGTCCAGAAAGCCGTTGGCGGTCTCCTGGGGGATGGCGCCCTCCGCGTCCCGGAGGGTTTCGGCGTAGCTGCGGACGTTGGTCAGGGGGGTCCGCAGCTCGTGGGAGACATTGGCCACAAACTCCTTGCGGCGCTCCTCGTTGCGGTGCTGCTCCGTCACGTCGTGGAGCATGATGAGGACGCCGCCCTTTTCATGGTCGGAGAAGGGGGCCAGGTAAATGTCCAGGGTCCGCTCGCCCACCCGCAGCTCCTCCTCCACATAGTTGGGGCGGCGGAGAGCCAGGATGTTTTCAAAGGGGTGCATGTCCCCCAGAAGCTCCTCATAGGTGCAGTCCGGCTCCACGGTCCGCTGCAGCAGCTCGTTGGCCGCCGGGTTGCAGTGGATGAGATAGCCCTGGTGGTCAAAAGCCACCACGCCGTCGGTCATGTGGAGGAACAGGGTGTCCAATTTGTTGCGCTCGTTTTCCACCGCCGCCAGGGTGGACTGGAGGACACCGGCCATCTCGTTGAAGGTGCCGGTGAGGATGCCGATCTCGTCGGTGGACTCCACGGGCAGGGCGCTGTCAAAGTCTCCGGCGGCCACCCGCTCCGCCCCGGCGGTGAGCTTTTCAATGGGGCCCACCATGGTCTTGGAGAGGAGGAAGCTCAGCAGAACGGCGATCAGCAGGCCGATCATGAGGGCCTGCATGATGATGGTGAAGAGCTGGGTGTTGAGACCGGACACGGTGTCCTTGTTGTCCAGGATATAGATGATAAAGGCGTTGTCCCCGCCCAGGATGGGAATGGCCGCGTCCATGTAGTCGGCGGTGATGTCGCTGTCGGCTCCCACGGTGGTTTCGTTTCCGGAGACTACGGCGTTCCGGGCGGTGAGCAGGTTGGCGCTCTGCTCCCTGGGAAGGGCCTCCTGGTCGGCGGACCCGGCCAGGTAGCTGCCGGTGACGCCGTCCAGAAGGAAGTAATTGCGGCTGCGGTAGTCAATGCCCAGGGTACCGGCATTGGTGTCCAGGATCTCCTTTACCAGCTCCACGGCGTTCTCCTCTGCGGCGGCGGTGCGGAGATCCGCCACAAAGTCCCGCCGCTCCTGACCGAAGACGCTGTTCATCTGCTGGTAGAAGGTGTCAATGTAGAAGCTGGAGACGTTCATGGTCAAAAAGGCCCCCACCACCGCCATCAGGGAGGTGATGAGCAGCAGAAGGATCAGTGTCAGCTTCATATGGAGACTTTTAAACATCCGGAGGCCTCCTTGTTCCCGCAGTCCCTGGCGCGGGAGCGTTGTGATCCGTCCTGGGGTCCGGGGACCGTCTGTCCTCCTGAGGACGAACGTCCGATTCCCCGGCCGCCGGGCCGGGCCTAGACCGGTTTACGGGGTCAAACGGCAAAATAGTACCCCACCCCTCTGCGGGTGAGAATGAAGGCCGGGTTGGCGGGGTCCGCCTCGATCTTCTCCCGCAGGCGCCGGATGGTGACGTCCACCGTGCGCACGTCGTCGCCCACATAGACGAAGTTCCAGACCTGCTCCATGAGATCCACCCGGGAGTAGACCTTGTTGGGGTGGCTGGCCAGGAACGTCAGCAGCTCATACTCCCGCTGGGTCAGATTGATGACCTTGCCGTCCCGGAAGACCTGGTGGCTGTCAGTATTGATGGCCAGATCCCCCACCACGGGCATGGCGCCGGAGGCGGCGGTGGCGGCCGCGGCGGCGGCCATGGCGGTGCGGCGGATGTTGGCGGAGACCCGGGCCACCAGCTCCCGCATGGAGAAGGGCTTGGTGATGTAGTCGTCGGCGCCGATCTCCAGGCCCAGGACCTTGTCGGCTTCCTCCTCCCGGGCGGTGAGGATGATGATGGGGACGTTGCTCCCCTCCTCCCGCAGCTTCCGGCAGACGTCAAAGCCGTTCATTTTGGGCAGCATCACGTCCAGCAGGATCAGGTCCGGGTCCGCCGTGCGGGCCTGGGCCAGGCCGGCCTCGCCGTCATAGGCCTCGGCGGTCTGGTAGCCCTCCCGCTGGAGGTTGAACCGCAAAATGTCCACAATATTCTTCTCGTCCTCCACAATCAGGACGGTCTTCTGCTGTTCCACAGACATCTCTCCTTCGTCTTAAAGCTCCAGCTGGACCTTGGCCTTCAGCACCGCCACCACCGTCTTGGCATCCTCGATCTCGCCGGTAAGGCAGCGGTGGACCATCTCGCTGAAGGGAACGCGTTCCACCTGCAAAAACTCATCGGGGTCCAGGTGCTGCTCCTCCATTTGCAGGCCCCGAGCCAGGAAGAGGTGCAGCGTCTCGGTGTAGCAGCCGGGGGCCGGCAGGATCTTGCCCAGGGGCAGGAACACCTCCGGCACCGCCCCGGTCTCCTCCCGGAGCTCCCGCAGGGCCCCGGTGGCCGGGTCCTCGCCGGGGTCCAGCTTGCCGGCGGGAATCTCCAGCAGAGTCCGGCCCAATACATAGCGGTACTGTGTGACCACCAGCACGTTATTCCGCTCGTCCAGGGGCAGCACCGCCACACCGTCGCAGTGCTCCACCACCTCGCGGGTAGAGGTATTCCCGTTGGGGAGCAGGACCTGGTCCACATGGACCTGTACCAGGTTCCCGGAGAAGGTATCCTCCCGGCTGAGGGTCTTCTCGGTCAAATCAACACATGCCTTCATGACACAGCACTCCTTGTTGTTCTGTTATGGTTTCCGGGGAGAAGAAGGAGCGGGGGCTTCTTTCCCTCGGTCATACTCTCTAAAAATAGCACAATTTGCCGGGAATGTCAAAGGAAGCCGGAGAAAAAGACAGCGGTGACAGACGTTTCGTTCTGTCACCGCTTCGCCGCGCGTCATTTGGGGACGGGACCCCTGCGGTCCCGCCGCCTCCGGGGGAATCACTCATGCCGCAGAGCGTCAATGGGATTGAGCTTGGCGGCCTTGTTGGCGGGGAGGTATCCAAACAGCACCCCGATGCCCACAGACACCCCAAAGCTCACCATCACAGCGCTGAGGGTGGGGGTTGCATTAAAGGTGACGCCGCTGGCGCCCATGGACTCCACCAGCACTCCGCCCAGGAGCGTCCCGATGCCCGTGGCCACCAGGCACCCGAAGAGAATGCCCAGCAGGCCGCCCAGGGCGGAGGTGGTGCCGGCCTCGATGATGAACTGCCTGCGGATGTCCCGCCGCTTGGCCCCCAGGGATTTCCGGATGCCGATCTCCCGGGTCCGCTCCGTGACGGACACCAGCATGATGTTCATGATGCCGATGCCGCCCACCAGCAGACTGATGGCCGCGATGGCCACCAGCACCGTCATGGCCACGCCCATCATGATGTTGATCTGGGCCACCTGCTCCGCCATGGTCTGGATGTAGAAGGTGCTGGAGGTCTCCGTGTACTGTGTTCCGTAGAAGTTCAGCATCAGCTCCGTCAGCAGCTCCTTGGCAAGGCCGGAGGTCTCCCGGGAGGTGCAGGTGAGCTGGAAGAGCTGGATCTGGTTGGTACGGGAGAGCTGCATGGCGTTCTCGTAGGGGATGTATACGATGTCGTTCCCATCGCCCTCCTCCATGATCTCGCTGCTCTGCTTCAGGACACCGATGACCGTGTATTTAATGCCGCCGATGGTGAGCTGTTTGTTCAGGGCATCCCCGTTGAAGGCCTCCTGCTCCAGGTATGCGCCGATGATGCAGACGTTGTGCCGCTGGAATACATCCACATAGGTGAGGAAGCGCCCCTTGGCCAGGATGTCTCCGTCCAGGGTGGTGCAGGTCTCCAGGCGGTAGAAGGCCTCGCTGACGCCGAAGATATTGGTTTTCTCGAACTCCTCGTTGTCCTTCCGCACGCCGGTGCCGGCGTTCACCCAGGGGGTGACGCCCACAAAGACGTCGGGCCGTTCCTCCACCAGATCGTAGATCTCCTGGGCGTCCATGGCCAGCGCTCCGCCGCCGAAGCCCCAGTTGTAGGCGTAGATCTGGTTGATGCCCACCTTCTCCACCTGCTGCTCCACCATGCCGGTGAGACCGTTGCCCAGGGAGATGATGATGATCACCGCGCCCACGCCGATGATGATGCCCAGCATGGTCAGGCAGGCCCGCATCTTGCTGGTCTGTAAGGACTTGAGGGCCAGCTTGAAGGATTGGGTAAAATTCATGCCTCCGCCTCCTCTTCCTCCCGGGCCTGGACCACCGCCTGGGGGTCCTGGGCATCGCCGTCATAGATGATCCGGCCGTCCTGGAGCCGGACGATCCGCTTGGCCTTCACGGCGATGGAGTTGTCATGGGTGATGAGGACCACCGTGTCCCCCTCCTGGTTCAGCTTCTGCAAAAAGCCCAGTACCTCCCGGCCCGTGCGGGAGTCCAGGGCGCCGGTGGGCTCGTCGGCCAGAATCAGGCTGGGGTTCCCCGCCAGGGCCCGGGCGATGGACACCCGCTGCTGCTGGCCGCCGGAGAGCTGGCTGGGGAGGTTCTTCCGTTTGTCCTGAAGGCCCACCCGCTCCAGGGAGTGGATGGCCCGCTCCCGGCGCTCCTCGGCGGAGATGCCGGCGTACAATAGGGGCAGCTCCACATTCTCCTGGACCGTGAGCTTGGGGATCAGGTTGTACTGCTGGAAGATGAACCCCAGCATCTTGTTGCGGATCTCCGCCTGCTGGTCGTCGTGCATGGTGGATACATCCACGCCGCCCAGGTGATAGGTGCCGGAGGTGGGGACGTCCAGACAGCCGATGATGTTCATGGCCGTGGACTTGCCGGAACCGGACTGGCCCACAATGGCCACGAATTCCCCCTGGTCAATGGTGAGGCTGATGCCGTCCAGGGCATGGACCTCCTCGCTGCCCATCTGATAGATCTTGTAGATGTTCCGCAGCTCGATCAGATGCTCCACGTGCTTAGCCTCCCATCATAGCGGGGTCCGCCTGCTGGATGTAGAGAACGGTCTCGCCCTCCGTGAGGCCGGAGGTGATCTCAATGTAATTGTCGTCGCTGTGGCCCAGGGACACGGGGCGCTCCTCCAGCAGGGAGGGGTCCACCACGGTCACGCCGTCCTCGGCCATGGCGCCGGGGGTGGGCACCAGGACCGTGTTGCCCCGGTTCACGGCGCTCACGGGGACGGTGAGCACCTGCTTGGCGTCTCCGCAGAGGATGGTGGCGGAGATGTTCATGCCCGGCTTTAAGGCGCCGTATTCAGAGATGGAGATGGTGACGGGGTAGGTGGTGAAGCCGTCGGTGGTGGTGCCGTTGACGCTGATCCGGTCCACGGTGCCGTAGAAGACCTGACCGGGCAGGGCCGCGGCGGTGACCTCCACCTGCTGGCCGGCCTCCACCTTGCCGATGTCCAGCTCGTTGACCTTCATCTCCGCCTTCAGGCGGCTCAGGTCATAAATCGTGGCCAGGGCGCCGCTCCGGCCGCTGTCCACCTTGTCCCCGGCCTTGAAGTTCTTCTCGATCACCGTGCCGGAGATGGGGGAGGTGATGTTGTAGTCCTCCAGGTTGGCCGAGGCGCTGCCGGCGGAGAGCCGGGCGCTCTCCACGCTGAGCCGGGCGTTTTCCACCTGACTGCGGTTGGACTCGGACTCGATGGTGCAGAGGGTCTCCCCCTTGCTGACGGCGCTGCCGGCCAGACGGTCCAGCCCGGTGACGGTGCCGCCGCTGGCGGCGTAGATCGTGGCGGAGCCGGGCATGGAGAAGTGGGTGCGGCCGTAGCTGCAGAAACTGCCGATGGTGGCGGAGACGTTGTAGGTCTCGGACACCACGCCGGGGTTGGTAAGCTTCACCCGGACGCTGCTGCACTCCCGGCCGTCGGAGGTGATGGTGGTGTCATCGGACACCGTCTCTACCGTACCCTGCACCGGCGCGTCAAATTCTCCGATAAACACCGTGGCGCTCTGGCCCACATAGAAGTCCGAGGGCTTGGTGTAGGGGAAGAGGAAGTCAACGCTCAGGTCCGTGCTGGTGATGACCTTGGCCAGGGCCGTACCGGCGGAGACGCTGTCGCCGTTGTGGACGAAGATCTCCTGGATGATGCCGGCGATGGGAGACGTGGGGTGGAGGGCTTCCAGGGCCTGCTCATAGCTGAGCCGGGCCTGCTGCGTGGAGAGGTTCGCCCGGTCCACGGAGCTCTGGGCGTCGCTGTGGTCCAGGGCATACAGCAGCGCTCCCTGCTCCACCAGATCGCCCTCCTCAAAGGGGGCGCTTAGAATGTTGCCGGAGACCAGCGTGGTCACCTGATAGGAGTCCGTGGGTTCTAGCGTGGCGGAGCCGGCGACGGACAGCGTCAGGTCCCGGCGCTCCGCCACCGCCGTCTGGTAGCCGGCCCCCGCGACGGCGGTGTTCCCGCCCAGACGGGGCAGGATGACCCCGGCCAGCACCACCAGCGCCAGCCCCCCCGCCAGAATCTTTTTCCGCCGGTTCCAGCGGATGGTCGGGAGGCGGAAGCGCCGCTTCTTCTGCTCCTGAACCTCTTCCTGCAGCATGGTCTCATTCATAGTCAGTCTCTCCTTGCGTTTGGTTTGAGTTCTCTCCAAAGAAAGAGTACGAGACAGGCCGTCTTATTTCTTCAACTTTTGGAAAGATTCTTGGATTACTATATTAGGTAGTTAATACAATAGCACAAATTTGGAATTTGTCAAGAGCGACTTGAGAAATTCCTCATGGGCCAGGGGCAACATACACCCTCCACCCTGTGGAAGGTCAAGTCTTTTTTGAAAAAAGGTCCTTCGATCTGATTCAGGCAGAAAGCGGCGGGAGAATTCCGGTGGGGAGAGAGGGGACCGGGCCGCGAAAAAGGGCCCCGTCACATATGACGGGGCCCTTGGGAGGGATTACAGCAGATTCTTATGTTCCAGAATTTCTTTGATGCTGTCGAGATTGTTGAGGATGTTGTTTACATCCGCGATGGTGGGCTTGCTATTGGCGGTGGTCTCCAGCTGGGCCACCAGACCGGCGGCGGCCTCCTGGGTGGGCTGGCCGTTGTCCAGGGCGTCCAGATAGGCGCCGCAGGCGTTCAGCAGCTTCTCATTGGGGGCGCCGGAAGGGAAGCCGCAGAAGAAGTAGGCGTCCAGCCGGAACTTCTCTTGCTTGTGAATCTCTCTGATTTTCGTGATGAGCTCTTCCTTGGTCATAGTATGTTTCCTCCAGATTCATAATTGATGGCCTTATCCCTTTACGCCGCCGGAAGCCAGGCCGCTGACCAGGTTCTTCTCAATGCACATAAACAGGATGACCACCGGGATAATGGCGAAGATCGAGGCGGCGAACAGGTACTGCCACTCAATCATATTATATCCGTTAAAGGTGTTGATGCCAACCGTCAAAGGTTTCAGGGCGTCGGTGGAGATCAGGCACAGGGCCACCGTGTACTCGTTCCAGGCGTTGATAAAAATGAAGATCAGCGTGGTCACGATGCCCGGCGCGGCCACCGGCAGCAGAACCCGCATCATGGCCTGAATCCGGTTGCAGCCGTCGATGGTGGCGGCGTGCTCCATGTCCGCCGAAATGCCCATGAAGGTTCCCCGCAGCAGCCAGATGGTGAAGGCCTGATTGAAGGCCGCGTTGATAAAGATCAGGCCCAGCAGGCTGTCCGTCAGGCCCAGCCGCTGCATGACCTGGTAGATGCCGATGAGCAGCACCACCGGGGCGAACATCTGGGAGACGATGACGAAGCCCAGGAACGCGGTCTGACCCTTGAACTTCATCCGGGCCAGGGCGTAGGCGGCGGGAATGCCGCACAGCATGGCGATGATGGTGGACCCTCCGGCGATGAAGACGGAGTTCAGCATGTACTTGGCCATGGGGGCCCGGCTCCAGATGTCAATGAAGTTGGACCACAGGGCGGTGATGGGCAGGATGGTGCCGACGGGGGAGAAGATCTCGCTGCGGCTCTTCAAGGCGGTGCAGAACATGGCGAAGTAGGGGTACAGGGTAATCACGCATACGTCCAGCACCACGAAGTAGAGCAGCAGGCGCAGGATGGTCTTCTTGAGGGAAGTGGGCTTTTTGATCGTTTCGGTCACAGGTCATCCTCTCCTTTCCGCAGCGTGTAGATCATGTAGGTACTGGCGCAGATCAGCAGGATGATAAAGCCGATCACCGAGACGGCGGCGGCTTCGCCCTGCTTGCCGTTGTAGAAGGCCAGCTTATAGAGGTAGGTCACCAGGGTGTCCGTGTAGCTGGCCGGGTCGCCCTTGGTCATGGTCCAGATGATGGGGAAGGAGTTGAAAACGTAGATGATGTTCAGCACCGTGCTCACCGTCAGGGAGGACCTCACCAGCGGCAGCGTGATCCGGAAGAGCTTCTGCCAGTAGTTGGCGCCGTCCACCGTGGCGGCCTCGTAGTAGGAGCCGTCAATACTCTGAAGGCCCGAGAGGACGCAGAAGCACACAAAGGGGATGGTGACGAAGATGCCGCAGGCGATCTCCCAGGCAAACCAGGCGGAGGGCGTCGAGGTCCAGTTTACCGGTGCGCTGATGATGCCCAGCTTCAGAAGCAGCGTGTTCAGCGTGCCGTAGTCCGTGTTGATCACGAACTTCCAGGCGCTGGCCTGAATCACCAGAGTGGTGGCCCAGGGGAAGACCACGATGGCCCGGGCGATCTTCCGGCCCTTGAACTCGTTGTTCAGGATCAGGGCCAGGATAAAGCCCAGCAGGGTGGAGAGGACCACCACGGCCACGGTCCAGAGGAGGGTGTTTCTCAGCACCAGGGCGAAGGTGGGGTCGTTGAGAACGTTGGTGAAGTTTTCAAAGTCATTGAAGCCCTTCAGCTTGCCCGCCCGGGTCACCTTGTTCAGGGAGAGCTGGAAGACCTTGAAAATGGGAATCACGATGAAAATCGCCATGAGGATCACACTGGGGGCAATCCAGATGTAGGGCTCAACGGTGCGGAAAAACCGTTTGCTTCCGGGATTGGGAAGGCGGGGGCTTGCCTGCTGAACCTGCCGGTCCGCAGGGGCCGCAGAGGTTTTTGTACTCACGGAGACACCTCCTAATAGTTTGATGAAGGGAACACCTTCCGGCCGCTTTCCAAGGACAGAGCGTCTCTGCCCTTGGAAAACGGCTGGAAGAGAGCGGGGGGCCGGGCCGTGTCGGCCCGGCCCCGCGGTCACATGCGTTTGTGCTTTGCCTGGCTTAGCCGGCGATCTGAGCCTGGAGAGCGTCCAGCAGCTCCTGGACGTTGCCGCCCTGCAGAGCCTGCTGCTCCACGTTGATGACGCCCTGCTTCACGTCGGCCCACCTGGCCTGCGCGGTGGGATAGAACTTGGCGGAGCCAACGATCTCAATCCAGCTGGCGGCAGCCGGGTCGGCAGCGGCCATGATCTCGCCGCCGGTGCTGGTGGCGGGCAGGAAGTCCTCCATGATGACCCAGTCAGAGTAACGGGCATCGTCATAGAAGAAATCAAAGAAGGTCTTGATGGCCTCCACCTTGTTGTCGGTGTCCTCGTTGTCAAACACCATGAACCGGTCCATAACGCCCACGGAGGAAGTGCTTTTGCCCTCGTTGGCGGGGAGGGAGCCGATGCCGAAGTTGATGGGGTTCTCGGTGCTGGCAACATAGGAGGAGATCTGGTTGGGGCCGATCATCATGGCCAGCTTGCCGGCGGCGAACAGCTCCTGCAGATCATAACGGGTCTGGGTAGCGGGGTCGGAGTTGGTCAGGCCGTCCTTGGCCAGGCCGACGATGTACTCCACAGCCTCCACGTTCTCGGGGCTGTTCAGGGTCCAGTTGCCGGAGGCGTCCAGGAAGTCGCCGCCGTTGGTCCAGGCGTAATAGGCGAAGCAGGCCTGGCCCTCGTCGGTGGTCATATCCACGCCCCAGGGATAGATGTTGGCGTCATAGGCCTTGATCTTCTCGCAGGCGGTTCTCAGCTCGGCCCAGGTGGTGGGCACCTCGGCGCCGGCGGCCTCCAGGATGTCCTTGTTGTAGTACATGGCACGGGCGGAAGCCAGGTCGGGGATGGCCCAGATGGTGCCGTCGATGTTGGACTGCTCCAGGAAGGCGGGATAGAACTTGGCATAGGTCTCATCGCTGACAAAGGTCTGAATGGGACGGAGCAGATCGTCGGACACATAGTCGGCGAACACGTCGATGTTCAGGATGTCGGGAGCGGCGTTGTTGGAGACGCGGGTGTTGACCACGGTGGCGATATCGTTCCAAGAAATGACCTCCACGGTCAGGTCAATGTTCTCGTAGGCGCCGTTGAACTCGTCCTGGAAATCGGCCCACCACTGCTTGGTCTGTTTGCCGTACTCGGCGGCAATCACATTGATGGCAACCTTCTCACCGGAAGCGCCGTCATCGGCGCCGTCGTCGGCCGGCTCCGTGGTGTCGCCGCCACCGCCGCAGGCGGCCAGAGACAGGGCCATCACAAGGGCCAGCAGTGCTGCAAGAAACTTCTTCATTGTCATTCTCCTCTTCTTCTTCAGATTTGCGTATAAACGCTGTTGGGAGAAGGCAAATGGGGATATTTCACAAATGCCTTCTCTTGATACAAATTATACTTGTTCATTCTGTAATAATATAGGGATTAGAGTCCGCTTTCTAGTAAAATCGTACGAATTATGAAAATCCGTACGATTGCTCCCGGAAAAGCGGCCTCAATCCAGGTGTCCACGTCCGTTTTTTCGGAAGTCACTGGGAGTCATTCCGGTGACGGAGCGAAAGACTTTTGAGAAGTAGTTGTAGTCGCTGATGCCCACGGCCTCCGCCACGGCGGAGATGGGCTGGTTGCTCTGGAGCAGCAGCCGCTTGGCGGCACGGATTCGCCGCTGGGCGATGAGATGGGACAGCGTCTGCCCGCCGGAGAGCTCCTTGGCCAGGGCGCACAGCTTCGTGCGCCCGATGTGCAGCTCCTGGGAGAGAACGGCCAGGGACAGCTTCTCCATGTAGTGCTCGTCTATGTAGAGCTCCAGCCGCTGGGCGTCCGTCTGCTCCGTGGCCAGGATCATGCCCTTGAGCTGGATATAGGCGGACAGGGCCTCCAGGGTCCCGGCATAGGCCTGAATGGCCTCCTGGGAGTACTGGCGGAACTGAAAGAAGGCGTCCTTCAGGGCCTCCGGACCGCCGGGGTACCAGTTCAGCAGAGCGCGGGTATTCTCCCACTGCTCCTCTATGGGGGAGTCGTCCAGATAGCAGCCGAAGGCCAGGTAGGCCAAGGGCCGCTGCCTGTCAAACAGGGGCATGACCGCCTCGCAGATCCCCGCATGGCAGCGGTAGAACTGAAAGCCCTTTTCCGCGACATAGTGTTTGATCTTGCACATATCGCAGGCCACGCAGCGCTCGTGTCCCTCAGGCAGGTCGTTGAGCCTCCGGCAGAAGGGCGGGTGCCCCCTGAAGAGGTTGATGTCCCGCCCCTCCGGGTCCAGAATGTTGGCGGGCAGGCCGGTGAGGATATTGAGATTGGCAATGAGCTTGCGCAGCTGCTCCTCGTCAAACAGGATATCCAGAAGACCAACCTCCTCTCCCAAAAGACAGCTGCGCGTTCTGCCTATACAGGCAGAACGCGCATGGGGCGCGCCCCATGACTGCTGTTTGTGTACTCGGTTCAAACCCGGATTCCAGGCCCGGACCGCCGCCCGCTCCGTGGAAGACCGGGCCCCTTACTGCTGCTTGCGGTACCGGCCGGTGATGGCCTCCAGCTCCGCCCAGCGGGCCTCCATGTCTCCCACCAGCTTGAACTGCGTCCGGCACCGGTCCAGGTTCTGGTTCTCCCGGCTGGTGTGGAAGTAGGTGTCCCCCTCCAGGAAGTCTGTCAGAAACCGCATCCCGCACTCCAGGGTCATCAGCTTGGCGCCCCAGGGGAGATAGGCGATCTCCTCATCGGTGAGGGAGCCGCCGGTGCCTGCCAGAAAGGCGGCGGTGTAGGCGGCGAAGAGGTCCACATCCAGGTTGACCTTACTCAGGTCCCGCTCGTCCTCGGCGGAGTGGTTGGCGCCGAAGCGGATGGAGTCTCCGAAATCATAGATCACCAGGCCCGGCATCACGGTGTCCAGGTCGATGATGCAGATGCCCTCGCCGGTGGCCTCGTCCATGAGGACGTTGTTCAGTTTCGTGTCGTTGTGGGTGACCCGCAGGGGCAGCTTGCCCTCCCGCAGGGCGTTCAGCGCCACGGAGCAGTCCTGCTCCCGGGCCAGCACAAAGCCAGTCTCCGGCTGGCAGTTCTTGGCCCGGCCCAGCTTGTCCGCCGCCAGGGCGGCCTTGAACTTGGCCAGCCGGTCCTCCGTGTCGTGGAAGCGGGGGATGGTCTCATAGAGGGTCTCGGCGGGGTAGTCCCGCAGCAGCTGCTGGAACCGGCCAAAGGCCCGGCCGGAGGCGGCGAAGAGCTCCGGGGTGTCCGCCGTCTGATAGCAGATGGTGCCCTCCACAAAGGGATACAGCCGCCAGGCGCCGCCCTGGCTGTCGGTGTAGAAGTCCGCGCCGCTCTTGGGCCGGATCACCCGCATGGCCTCCCGGCTCCGGTCGCCGCCCCGCTTTTCAATCTCCCGGCCCAGGAACTCCGTCACGCCGATGATGTTCTCCATCAGCTGGTCCGGACGCTTGAAGGCCGCGGAGCTCATCCGCTGGAGGATAAAGCGGCGGCAGCACGCGTCCGCGGGCTGGGTATGGACCACGAAGGTGTCGTTGATATGTCCGCAGCCATAGCGGATGGCGCCCACCACCGGCGCGCCGAAGTCAAATGCCTCCAGGACTTCCTGAAGGGTCTGTTCTGCCTGCGCCATGGCTCACACCTCCCAAAGCCGGTCGGGATAGAGCCCGGCGGCGGTTTTCTCCGCGATGGCGGCGGTGACGGTGGGCTTGTCCTCCCGGTAGGTGACGCCGTACCACCGGTCCTCACTGCGCAGCACCTTCACCCGGGCCTTGCCTTCGTCGATGAGCTGGCTGACCACAGTGGGTAGGAAGTACTCCGCCTTGGTGGGATTCTCCGCCAGGGCCTTGTCCAAAAAGGCGGGGAACCGGGCCAGGGACTCGTCCAAAAAGCTCCGGGTGAAGCCCCACATGTTCATGGAGACGATGGTGTCCCCGGCCAGGGCGGTCCAGGTTTTGCCGTCGTCCTCGGTGTACCGGGGAGGCTCGCCCTTCTCGATCTTGGTGCGCTCGGTGACCTGGGTGAGGAAGTGGTCCGCCGTCTCCTCGCACACGCCCCGGGCCACGGTGCCGTTCTCGGTG